>DAIEFO010000019.1 GCA_027325475.1 Desulfobacteraceae bacterium
TGTGCCGCATCCTTCGTCATTGCAGCGTACGACAAGTACGCTTCATTCCTCAGGATTTGCACGCCTTGCCTGCGAACTTTTTACGAAGCCGTCCGAAGATCGACATTTTACGGGAGAAACACACTTATGGCATCTGACAATGGTTTTGAGTTTGTCGAGAACGCGGATGATATCCGGCGAACGATAGAGCAGCGAAGTAATCAAAGAAAAATCACCTGTGCAGAAGCATTCAATATCGCCGCAGATATGAACATATCACCTGAGATCATTGGGAAACTGACAGACGATTTGGGGATAAAACTGACGCATTGCCAGTTGGGGCTTTTTGGCCACAGTCCGGACAGAAAAAAGGTCACGGAAGCGTCAGATATCCCTGAAGACCTGAAAAACGCTGTTATGGCAGATTCTGAAGATGGCAGGATATCCTGTAGAACTGTATGGAACATAGCGCTGCGGTTGCAGGTTGCCAGGCAGAACGTCAGCAACGCCTGCGAGGGCCTGAAAATCCGCATCAAGCCATGTCAGTTGGGCGCATTTTAAAAGAGTCGCCGGCAGAGCGTTCATGATGAGAATCTGCTGTCAGCCGATAGATTTTTCCAGGGAAAGTTTTTCCGAAAAAGGCTGCCATATCTCTGGAGCAGGCCGCAATTTGAGCCGTATTCAGACCGGTGTCTATACCCAGTGAATTCAGAAGGTGCAACGTGTCTTCGGTTGCAATGTTGCCGGCGGCGTCCGGGATAAAGGGACATCCCCCCATGCCGGCCATGGACGTGTCAAAATGGGTGATGCCGCAGGACAGGGCTGTCATCACATTGATCAGTCCAAGTCCCCGCGTGTCGTGCAGGTGAAGGACGACGGGGGTATTGTCAGCAACAGGCATGACGGCATCGAGCATTCTGCAAATGCTTACGGGTGTCGCCATGCCAGTGGTATCCGCCAGGCACAGCATATCGGCGCCGGCATCCAGGAGCGATTGCGCCGTTCGAATGATCGTCTCTACCGAAACTGCTTCTTCATAACCGCTGCCAAACACGCATTGAATTCCGGCCCGAACCGCCATGCCGTATTGCTTGGCCAGGCTAACCATCTGAACGCCCATATCCAGAGCAGCATTTGCATTCATTCCCGCATTATTCAGGCTGTGCCGATTGCTGGCGGATATAGACGTCTCGATATGGGTGATACCCGCGGCATGCGCTCGCTCAACACCGGTGAGATTCAGAGCCAGAGCGCTGAACGCAATCCCGGGGATTTGGGGTAAAATTGCCGTCAGAGCTTCGGCGTCCGCCATCTGCGGTACTTTGCGCGGATGTACAAACGCCGTTATTTGAATATTCCGGAATCCGGCGTCCACCAGACGCAGAATGATCTCTCGCTTCAATGAGGTCGGGACGATTTTTTCCTCGAACTGGAATCCATCACGGGGGCCAACCTCGGTCAATGTTACGCTGTCTGGAAAAGTCCCCATCATTCAGATTCCAGTTCTTTAACGGTCAGAATCGCCCCTTTCCCGGAAAACTCTCTGGAAAGGGGCGTTACATAGATGTTGCACAGGCAGAATCCTATAGACATTCTTAAGAACTCCTGCGGTATGCCGGATGTTATCACCTCGGCAATTTTCTTTTCGCTGTCTCCGGAAATATAATCCGACACAGGTCTGCCGATCTGAATTCCCGCATCCAGCGCATGCACGGCCTTGTTGATCAGCACAACCATCAACTCATCGCTGACACCGATGATGGGGATGGGCAAATTCTCAAGGATGGTATGAGACAGCGCCAAAGCGTGATTCTGGATTTCCACCTCACGGGTTCTTTCCTGGACGAGATGTTCAAGCTTATCATTGATCCGCCGGAACGATTCATTCCGCTCCAGCACTTGTTTATGAAGGGCTTTGTTGGTCTGTATCAAATCGTATTGTTCCAGTGCCTGGCGGATTTCCAGCACCAGAGACTGGTCATTCCAGGGTTTCAGGAAGAACTTGTAAATATGGCCCTGATTGATGGATTCGGTAATGGTATCTACATCGGTATAACCGGTCAGGATGATCCGGATCATATCGGGATAAAATTCCTTTACCTTTGCCATGAGTTCTGTCCCGCTCATTCCCGGCATCCGCTGATCGGAGATGATCATATGAACCGGGTTATCCTGAAGCAGTTTCAGGGCGTCAGCTCCGCTGGAAGTTGTCAGCAGCCGGTACCCCTCTTTTCGGAACAGCCGTTTCAAGGCATTCAGCACATTGACTTCATCGTCAACGCACAACACGGTATGTGAGGACTCTGTCATAAGGGGCATTTCGTTGTCCTATGCTTCTGTGAAAAACTGAGAGGCCGATATAATTTCGCCCTGAAGCCGGGGATACCATTCGGACAGGGTTTGCAGATGCGGTTGCAAAAACGCCGGAGCGTCTGAAAGGCCGTCTGGGAGCGCAATTCTGCCTTCCGAGTCCGGGCAGCGGGTATTTATTACCAAAAAATCCGCGACGCTGATGACCGCGGCAGCCCGGTGGTCGCTGGAAAATGCGCTGTGATGATGCCGGATGGCGTCCACCAACGGCTGCGGCAGAAGCCATTTTTCGGCAAGATAGGCGCCGATTTCAGCATGATTTACGGCATTTTCCAGTTTCTCTGCGTCAACAAAAGAGATGGCGTTTTCAACCGCCGTCAGCCAGATTTTTTCAAAGTATTCGGTAAAGTATTCCGCCAGAATCAATTTGCCGATATCGTGAAGCAGGCCGGCGGTGAAACAGTCTGACGACAGGGCCTTATCGCTGTGATCCGCCAGATATTTACTGATGACGGCCACTGCCAGAGAGTGATTCCAGAAGTCCTGGATATTCAATCTCTTAAGGTTTTTCAGCAGCGCAAATGATTTCATTACTGAAAGGGATACCACCGCATGCCGAACCGTGTTGAATCCCAGAATGATCACAGCGGTGCTGATGCTGCTGATGGTTGATTTGAAACCGTAAAAAGAAGAATTGACGAGTTTGAGTATTTTGGCTGTCATTGCCTGATCTGTTTCAATAACCCGGCTCAGTTGATCGGTCGTGGTTTCCACATCCTGAAGCATCTGGTTGACTTTCAGGACAATGGCCGGAAGTGTGGGAAGTTCTCGAATGCGGTCTATTTGCTGAAAAAAATCAGGTTTCATGGGAAATTGTCGTGATCCTTTCACTTAAAACTTTTCCTAACCAACGGCTATTTCAACCCTCTCATCAATCAGAATGGTTTTTGCCAGTTTTTGAATAGCGGAAATCATCGCCGCGTTCAGAATGCTTCCCCTGGCCAGAAGCAGCCTGCCGTCCTGAACACGAATTTCCTGGGCCAGTCTCATTCCCGGTTTGAGAAACGGTAACGTGATTGAAATGGATTTTTCAACGGATTTTTTGTTTTTCTCCAGATCCTCCTGCAGTATCTGAACCAGCTTATTGACAACGTTCGGATCATACTGACATTTCGATCTCCTGAAAAGAATTTGTTTGATGACTTCCGAGCTGAGTATCTGGGGGTCATCGGTAACGATGTTTCTGGCGGAATGCCCCAGATATTTTACGGCCCGTTGGCGGATATCGTCAATATTCTTAGGCCATTTCTGCAGATAAGCCGCGTAATCCGCCGCCACACGAATGATTCTTGCTCCGATCGGGATTAAATCCCCTATTAAACCGCTCGGAAATCCGCTGCCGTCATAATTTTCGTGGTGTGAAAAAATAATGGCGCCCACCGCATCGAGCCTTTCGACCGGCTGAAGACATATCTGACCGATAACGGGGTGCTGTTTAAACAGCTTTAATTCAACTTCAGCCATGTCCTCACTGTCTTTCTCGAGCAATATCCTGGGAAGTCCCAGAAGTCCGACGTCATGAAGCAGCCCCGCGATTTCAATTTCATCCTGTTGCTGCCTGTCCAGACCCATTTCCAAAGCAATTCGCTTGGCCAGTTGCGCAACAAAGCTCAGATAACTTCCCAGTTTGGGATTGAGCGTTTCAACCAGCGAAGATAACAGCCGGATGGTGTCAATGAATCCTCTTTCCAGTGATGCGTTGGCTTCTTCCAGAGCCTGGCTCTTTCTCAGAATTTCCTGGGTGCGTTCCTGTATCTTCTTTTCCAGATTCTGATTAAGCTCCGTCAACTTCGCGTTCTGCTGAAGGGTCAGGTCATTCAGGCGTCGGTTTTCAATCTTGAGTTCATAGGTCTCAAGGGCGCTTCGAATCTGGAGCAGCAGTTCGTCATCATTCCATGGCTTGGTCAGATACCTGTGGATTTCTCCTTTGTTGACGGCATCCAGAATATCCTTGACATCCGAATAACCGGTCAGGAGAAATCGGATGGCATCCGGCTCCAGGGTTCTTGCTTTTTCTAAAAACTGGGCGCCCGTCATTGCCGGCATTCGCTGATCGGAGATGATGAGGGAGACGGGATTATCGGAACCGGACAGTATATCCAGGCCTTCAGGCCCGCTTGAGGCTGTCAGTATTTGAAATTTTTCTTTTCGAAGCAGACGCTGAAGAGACCGGATGATAGATGGTTCATCATCAACCAGCAAAACGCGATGTTCGAACTGAAGCGCCATATTCTTTACTCCGTTACTGGGTTTTTTTCGGGTTGCGGGGGCAATGCAGAAGGCCCGTTTACAGGGATTCTGATGGAAAAAGTCGTGCCTTTTCCCAATTCACTCTGGACACTGATAGCGCCTTCGTGCTTTTTAACGATGTTATACGTCACATTCAATCCAAGTCCCGTTCCCTTACCGACGGGTTTGGTCGTGAAAAACGGATCGAATATCCGGGTAAGATTTTCTTTCGGAATGCCCTGCCCGGTATCGCTGATGGTGATATCCACCTGGTCGCCGATCTGCCGTGTGGCGATATGAATTTCCCCCTGTTTTTCGATAGCCTGTGCCGCATTGACCAGTAAATTCATAAATACCTGGTTCAGTTGCTGTGGATAGCATCTTACCTGAGGAAGCTCCGCGTACTCCTTAACGATCGTTGCCTTGTACTTAAGTTCGTTCCACACGATGTTCAGAGTCGAATCCATATTCTGGTTGATGTTTACCAGTTTCAGGACATCTTCGCCGGGATGAGAAAAATCCTTGAGATCCAGAACGATTTTTTTGATGCGGTCCATGCCTTCACGGGATTCGTGGATTAAGCCGGGGATATCTTCCAGAATGTACGCTATGTCCAGTTCCGATTCCTTTTCCCGTATCCGGGCCGCCATGACTTCTATTGCAGTCATATCCGGATTGCCGTCTTTCAGCTCTGAAACCATATTAGCGAACTGCCGGTATTCGGCGATGATGCGGTCGATATTCTGTTGATAATCGGTCAGGGTCTTCAGGTTGCTGCTGACAAAGCCCACCGGGTTGTTGATCTCGTGCGCCACACCGGCCGCCAGTTGACCGATGGATGCCATTTTTTCGGTTTGCAGTATCTGAGACTGCGTTTCTTTCAGGCGTTCCAGTGTCCCCATAAGTTCGAAATTTTTTTCCTGAACCTGGTCGAGCGCTTTTTGAAGTTCATGATTGAGGGACTTGATTTGTTCCGACTTTTGAAGATGCTCTGTGATATCTCTGGAGACGATGGCCACCTGATACACATCTCCGGAATCATCCCGGATGGGCAGCAGGTGAAATTCAATGTGCCGTTTTTCTCTGTCGGGCTCGTCAATGGTTTCATAAACGAGCCGGGTGGCTCCGGAATGAAAGATATCCAGAACGTGGTTCTGAACATTGGCGATATTGACCGCAGGCATGTTCCAGTGTCTGGGATCGAAGCAGGGAGCTCCGGCAATCTGGCTGAAGCCGACACCTTTCCCCTTTAAAAAGGCGTTATTCGCCGACACAATGCAGCAGTTCGCATCGATGGAGACTATTTCTTCGGGCAGGGAATCCAGAACAACCCGAAGCTTGTTTCGGCTTTCGACAAGAGTTCGCTGAAGATTATTGTGTGCCTCCTCCAGCAAAAGGATGCGTTCGCCGGCCTTGGTTCGCGCCTGAAGCTCTTTCGGATCGAATGGTTTTTTGATGTAGTCATCAGCGCCGCATTTCAGGGTTTCCAGCAGTTCATTTTTCTGCCCTCCGCCGGTTATGACAATGATGTATGTGTAATGGCCTGTGTCGGAAGAACGGATTTTTCGGCACAGCTCCAGCCCGTTCATCCGCGGCATGGCCCAATCTGTGATGATCAGTTGAACGGACCCTTGCTGATAAATCTCCCATGCCTCCTGTCCGTCCCGGGCGCGCACGACCGTGTAGTTCAAGTTCTTCAGAATATCGTCCAGAAGATCCAGCACGAGATCGTTGTCATCTGCGATCAATACGTTCATAATCCGTTTCCATCCTGATTCGGTAATAAGGCGTTGCTTCCCGTCAGGCTGACAACAACGCGCAGAGGGTGCTTTACCGGCCGGCATTATCCGTCCAGTAAGTCTCGAATCGTTTTCAACAGCTCATTTTTTACAAAGGGTTTGCGGATATAAGCGCTGATTCCGATTCCAGATGCTTTTTCCTCGGAGATCATCCTGCTGTATCCTGAACATAGAATTACGGGGATGTCCGGCCGGATTTTTTTCAGCTCTTCAGCCAATCGGGCACCGTTCATGTCCGGCATCGTCATGTCGGTCAGCACCAGATCGAAATCCGCAGGCCGGTTTTTAAAAATCGCCAGCGCTTCGAGGCTGCTGCTTTGAATGGTAACCTGGTAGCCGTAGTGCGTCAGCAGTTGATGACACATTCTGGCGATGGCGGCTTCATCATCAATGACCAGAATCCTTTCATGGCCGCCCGGTAAAACTTCCGGAGCCGCGGGAGCCGCTTCTACCCGCTTTTTCAATGCCGGCAGATACACGGTGAATGTCGCTCCCCTGCCAGGTTCACTCTCAACAAGAATTTCCCCGCCATAACTTTTCACAATGCCATGGACCACCGCAAGTCCCAGACCAGTTCCCTCGCCGATGCCCTTGGTCGTAAAATATGGGTCGAATATGGATTCGATGTCTTTTTCCGGGATACCGATGCCGGTATCGGTTACGATGATTTTTAAATAATCACCGGATTTCAGAAACCCGTTTTTCTCGATGGAATCCGTTTCTGTTTGAACAGCCACATCCGAAAGTTGAACCGTCAAAACACCGCTGTCATCCGACATAGCCTGGGCCGCATTGGTGCAAAGGTTCATGAATATCTGATGAATCTGCGATGGGTCGCCCATGATGACGGCCTCGCACTCCAGAGACTGGTTGATGGTGATGGATGCGGGAATCGACGCTCTGAGGAGTTTAAGCGTTTCTTTGGCGATATGTTTTACCTTGATGGGCCTGAGTTCGTTTTCGGTCTGCCTGGCGAACGTCAGTATCTGTTTGACCAATTCTCCGGCCCGGTAACCGGCGGTCTGAACTTCAGCCAGGTAATTTTTGATCCGTGAATCGGCTTCAGTAAATCCCAGCGCAAGATCGGTGAAGCCAAGTATCGAGGTGAGAATATTGTTGAAATCATGGGCGATGCCGCCGGCAAGGGTGCCGATAGCCTCCATTTTCTGAGCCTGTCGAAGTTGCTGGTGAAGTTTGATGTTCTCTGCTTCGGCATGTTTGCTGTCGCTGATGTCCCGAATGATCATGCTGGTGTATTGATTGCCTTTACTGTCACTAAAGACACATGAGGATACAACCGCCGGAAAAATGGTTCCGTCCTTTTTTTTTAAATTCAGCTCGGCCGTGACTTTTCCGGTGCGTTCCCGTTCCGTCAGAGCGGGTGCAAGCCGCGGGTCCGTCAAATCGACAACCGCGTCTCTGCCGCCTTCGGTCAACTCCTGTTCCGTCATCTGAAAAAGATCGCAGGCAGCCTGATTTGCGGAAAGTATCCCGCCGTCCGGCTTGGTCAATAAAACGGCGTTCAAGCTGCCGGCGACAATGGATCTGAATCTTTCCTCTGAGTCCTGAAGGGCAGCCTCCGTCTGCTTGCGCTTGGTAATGTCGATCATGACGCCGCGGGTTTTTACAGGGTGATCATCCTGCATTTCAACATTGACAATATCATACAGCCAGACCGTACGCCCGTCATGGGCAATGAACCTGTATTCGAGGACATGTTCCACCCCCTGAGAAACGGCTTTCTGACAAAAATCGCTGACCCATTCCCGGTCTTCCGGATGAATCTGTTCCGCCCACCATTTCCAGTCTCTCCACGCCTCAGGCGCATACCCCAGAATACGTTTTGACTGGGGAGATACATAGGTCCAGCGATCAGCCGCAATATCGAATTCCCAGGTAATGGCGTAGGTTGACTCCGCAAGCGCTTTGTATCGCGCCAGGCTCTCTTCCAACGCTTTTTTCGACTGCTGTTGCTTGGTGATGTCCCGAAAAGCGATGACGGCGCCGGATATGCGGTCATTTTCGATCATCGGACGGCTCGAATACTCCGCCGGGAAACTGGTTCCGTCCTTGCGCCAAAGGACCTCATTGTCAATTCCGCTGGCTGTTGCATCAACAAGGGCTCTGGACATGGGACATGAAGATTGGGGGTAGGGAGTACCGTCCGGCCGGGAGTGGTGGATCATCGCGTGCAGATTCTGCCCCAGAAGTTCGCCGGCTTCATATCCTGTCATGGCGGTAGCCACTGGATTGACAAAAATGACCTTGCCCTGCGCATCTACGCCGACAACGCCTTCTCCGACGGTATTCAGAACCAGTTGATTTTGCAGATGGAGCCGTTTGATTTCATCTTCCAGCGCTGTATCTGTCTGACGGGTACGTCTGGAATGCTCCGAAATAATGTCATTTGTCATGTTTTCTCCATCATCCTTTCAATCTGATTACCACGCCGTCAGATATAAAGCACCTTACGACACTTTTCCAGCAGACCTTGGGCCGTAAACGGTTTCTGGATAAACTGAACTCCCTGGTTCAGCACGCCGTGGCAGGCGATCATGTTGTCTGTGTAGCCGGACATGTACAGCACCCTGGCATTGGGGTGATGTTCACAGATTTTCTCAAATACCTCAGGCCCTTTCATTTGCGGCATGACAACGTCGGTGAGAACCAGATGAATGGGGCCTGAAAGCGCCGCAGCCTTGGCGATGGCATCGGTTACGTTGTTCGATTCGATCACCGTGTATCCATGACCCGAGAGTATCAGACCGGCAAGCTTTCGAACAGACGGGTCGTCTTCCACGATCAGTACTGTAGCCGAAGCGGTCACCGGCGGCGAAAGTTTTGACGGGAGGACTTTCACCTCATTCTTTTCAACGCACAGCGGCAGGTATATCTTGAATACGGTCCCCTTATCAGGTTCGCTATAGACCCAAATGTTTCCCTCATGCTGCTTGATGATGCCATAAGAGGTGGCCAGCCCCAAACCCGTGCCTTTCTCCCTGTCCTTGGTGGTGAAAAAAGGCTCGAAAATACGATCCAGCGTGTCCTTTGTCATACCACAGCCGGTGTCACTGACGCTGATCATGGCATAACTGCCGGGTGAAACACCGGGCTTTTTTTCGGCGTAGGCGCTATCTAACTCAACAACCGCGGTCTCAATCGTCAATATGCCGCCATCCGGCATGGCGTCGCGGGCGTTGACCGCCAGATTCATCAGCACCTGCTCCAACTGGGCCGTATCCGCCCTTACTGTGAGCGGCGTCGCGGTCAACGCCAGATTCAGTTGAATGTCTTCGCCGATCATCCGCTGCAGCAGCTTTTCAAAGCCCGCCGCCACAGAGTTGATATCCATGATCTGCATTTCAAGCACCTGTTTGCGGCTGAACGCCAGCAACTGTCGGGTAAGTTCCCTGGCCCGCATTCCTGCCTGATAAATCAGCTCCAGCGGCTCATGGTGGGGATGGTTCCTATCCATGGATTCCAGTAAGAGTTCTCCATATCCCAGGATAACGGACAGCAGATTGTTGAAATCGTGGGCCACCCCGCCGGCGAGTCTGCCGATGGATTCCAGCTTCTGGGCCTGCTGGAGCTGTTTCATCAGGCGGATATTTTCTTTTTCGGCGTTTCTGTGTTCGGTGACATCCCGTGCAACCCCTCGAAAACCGATCGCATTTCCCTCGGCATTCCTGATCAGAGAAACAGATGTGTCCAGATGACGAGTCCCATCTTTGGTTATAATTTCCCAGTCAACCGCCCTGGAAGGCTCTCCGGTTGTGAATACGCGATGAAATGTCTGAAATACTTTTTCAGCATTTTCCGTGTTCATGTATTCTCTATAGTTCATGCCCATCAATTCGGCACTGGAATACCCCAGAATTCTGCACGTGGAATGGTTAAAAAATGTCAAATTTCCAGCCAGGTCCACTTCATAGTAGCCATCTTCAATATTGTCCAGTATGGATTTATATTTCTCTCGGCTTTCCCGTAGTGTTTCATCGGCTTCTTTCCGCATCTGGACTTCTTTTTCCAGTTGCAGCATCTTCTGCTCGAGTTTTCTCACCAGCCGTTCGTTGTAGAGTTTGAAGATTTCTTCTTCATGCTGCGGCGTTGAAGCAATATCCACCCGCCTGGCGGATGTCATGACATCACGAATTGCTTCCATGAACACATCCGGCTCACAGGGCTTTTGAATGAAACGGTCTGCCCCGATCTTGAAGGCGAAGGCTTCATCCTGGGGGCCGGTGTAAGTGGCGGTGTAAACGATAAACGGGATATGGCGCAGACTTTCGTCTGACTTGACTTTCCGGCATAACTCAAACCCGTCCATGACCGGCATGAGAATGTCGCTGATAATCAGATCAATTCCGCCTGGCTTCAGCCGCTGGAGGGCTTCCGCGCCGTTTGCAACCGACTGAACATCATGCCCGTTTCCCTTGAGAAGCGCTTCCAGCAGATATCGGTTTTCTTCCTGGTCATCCACGATGAGCGTGTTCATCCTGCTTCTCCTTGTTGTCCCAATCTTTGGGCAGATACTGGATAATTTCAGACACAAAGGTTGCCGGATCGATGGGCTTTTCAATGTAGCCGTTGGCGCCGGCGGCCAGAATTTGCTCCCGGTCTCCCATCATGGCATAGGAGGTTACGGCAATGATGGGCACCCCATCCAGTTCCCGATGTTTTTTCAGTTCCGCTGCCACGGCGTATCCGTCCATTTCCGGCAACTGGATGTCCAGCAAAATGGCCAGCGGTTTGCAGGTCAATGCCATTTCGATGCCTTTGCGTCCGTCTTCCGCGCCGATGATCTTGAAACCATTTTTTTCCAGGAGAAAGCGCATCATGTAAAAATTCTGTTCGTTGTCTTCAATGATGAGTAGTGTGTCGTTCATGTCAATCCTTTCGGTTGTCGCGGAACATGTACGGTAAAGGTGCTTCCTTGTCCCCACTGGCTTTCCACACCGATAGATCCGCCCATGATATCAATGATCTTCTTGCATATGGAAAGTCCCAGGCCGGTGCCATCGTGCTTTCTGGCAAGGCCGGTATCAATCTGATGAAACGGTTGAAAAATCTTGATGATTTCTTCCGGCTGCATCCCGATGCCTGTATCGGCAAACGATAAGAAATAATGATCGTTTTCGGCCCGGCAGACAACACTCACGTGCCCTTTTTCCGTGAATTTTACCGCATTGCTGAGTAAATTGAGAATAACCTGCTCCAGACGGCGCTGATCTGTGGTAATCATTCCGACATCCGGAGCGATGTCCACCTGCAGATGGATCCCTTTTTGATCGGCCAGCGGCGAAACGAGCCGGACCATTTTCTCGATGGATGCACTTAAATCAAAAGAGGTCAAAGCAATATCCAGTTGACCGGCCTCGATTTTGGAAATATCCAGCACGTCATTGATCAAAGCCAGAAGATGGCGGGAACTGTTCTGAACCATGGCCATCTGCTTTCGCTGTTCCGGATTCAGGGGGCCGGCCAGACCCTGAAGCATGATGCCGGTGAAGCCGATAATGGAATTGAGCGGTGTGCGCAATTCGTGTGACATGGTAGCCAGAAAGGCGGATTTGATCCGGTCGGCTGCCTGGGCTGCCTCCACGGCGGTGGCCAGTTCCGCGGTGCGCCGAATGATGCGCTGTTCCATTTCCTGATTGATTTGTTGCAACTCACGGGTGCGGAGATTGACCTGATACTTCAACACAACACTTCCCACCAGGCTTGTCAGCAGGATAACTCCCACAATAACAGCAAGGATTGGAAGCCACTCCGGCAGGTTGAGTTTAACATCTTCGGATGTCCATTTTCTCAGCGACTGATAATACACCGATTGGGGATCTTTTTTGAGTGCCGCCAGATGGGTGTCAATGGCTTCCAGCAAATGTTTGGGGTCGCCCCGGGTTGTAGCGAAAAAAAAATCGCGAGGATCGAAAATAATCGCTGTACCTTCAAGTCCAATCTTTTTTGCATGCATCTCCCCATACAGACGATTGGTGATGGCAGCATCAGTCTTACCCATGGCAACCATTTCAAACACGGTTTTGAAATCCGGCGCAGGAATGAGCGTGATGTTTACCTTGAAGCTTTTGGTGAGCCGAACAAACACTTCCTGTTGGAATGAGTCTTTGAGAACGGCAATCCGCTTTCCGCTCAGATCCAATATGGACTGGATTCCGCTTCCTTTTCGGGCATATACCTGAGACCAGGAGGAAAGTACCGGCACCTTGTGAAACGAGAACATTTTTTCCCGCTCCACCGTAAACGCCATGTCTGGCATGAGATCGATTTCCCCTTTTGCCAGACGATCCAGGCCTTCCGCCCATGTGCCAGGTACATAGCGTAACTTCCAGCCTTCTTTTTTGGCGATATCCGCGATGATATCCATAAAGATACCTTCTGGTTGACCGGACTTAGAGGTAAAGACCTTCGGGGCATTTTCATAGACACCGACCGTCACAACCCGATTATCGGCGCTTGCGGGCAAAACGCCCAGGCATGAGAAAATCAGCAAGAGGAAAAACGGTTTTAAAAGGAATATCGGCCAGTTCATTCTCATTCTCCGTTTGTTCTCATCAAAAGGCTGGCGCAGAGGTATATCTCCGGGAGATGGGGCAAAGGGAATATGTCGGCGATTCGCCGAACCCGCCGGGGTGCGCCCTCATGTGTCTTCATTTCTAACTGGCAGCACGACAGTGAAAGTGCTGCCCTTCCCCCATTCGCTCTTGGCATCAATCTTGCCGCCGAGCAATTCCGCCAGTCGCTGGCAAATGGCCAGCCCCAGCCCCGTGCCTTCGTAATTCCGCGCCAGGCCCGTGTCGATCTGCCGAAACGGCTGGAATATCTTCTGGAAATCGCTGGACTTGATGCCGATACCGGTATCCGTAACCGAAATGCGGAGCGCGCCCTGCGCGATTACCGCTGCGAGCGTGATGTGGCCGTGTTCGGTGAATTTGATCGCATTGTTCAACAGATTAATCAGGATTTGCTCAATGCGCCGCTCGTCGCTTACCCATGTGCCGATTTCCGGTGCAAGTTCTACACGCAAGGTCAGTTTCTTCTTCTCTGTCAGCAGTTTCACGCTGTCGACGGCCTTCTCGATGGATACGCGCAAATCAAACGGTGCGCATTTGACTTCCAGTTGTCCGGCTTCGATTTTGGAGATGTCCAGCACATCGTTGATGAGTGCCAGCAAATGTCGCGCGCTGCGACTCACCATTTCGAGCTGTTTGCTCTGCTCCGGGTTCAGCGGCCCGGTCAGGCCCTGGAGGATGATGCCCGTAAAACCGATGATGGAGTTGAGCGGTGTGCGCAATTCATGCGACATGGTGGCCAGAAATGCAGATTTCAAGCGGTCGGCCGCTTCAGCACGGTCCTTGGCCACAGCCAGTTCTGCGGTCCGTTCATCAACACGACGTTCCAGTTCCGCCGCATGTTGCTGTAAATCCTCGTGGAGTTGTTGTATCTGCTTTTCCCCCCGTCTGCGTTCCTCCATCATTCCTGATAGAAAGAGGGCGCAGGTGATGGTCACTCCGAAAAATGAATTCATAAGCAAGAGTGATTCATTGGCTGTTCCCCCTGAGAATGGACTGCTGCCACGACTGGTGCCAATCGTGGCGAGCAACGCAATGACAGCGGCAGTCGTTGTCACGCCACGCATACCGAAACGGAATGCCGCCCAGAGCAATAACGGCAACAGACCGTATTCACATGGTATATTCCTGAAAAAAACAAAGAAACAAGCCAGGATTGTCGTGCCTCCCAGTATGGCCGCTTCCAGAATGCGCCAGGCGTTCTCAGGAAAGGGGTGACGATGCTGCCACGCCAGAAAAAAGGGCGCGGCGACCAGTGTCCCAGCTGCATCTCCTGCCCACCAGGTGAGCCAGGAATAGCCAAACCTTTCCCAGGGGATATTCCCCCCCAGCGACAGGCCAAGTACCCCGAACGTGGGGCTGATCAAGCAACAGCCAAGCGCACCGACAGTGACCAGTATCAACACATTCCGCCCGCTCTGCAGGGGGTGCTCATCCTCACAGAAATGCCGCACAAGGAATGCCCCTGTTGCCGCGCCAGACATGGCGCCAAGACCAATAAAGGCTCCGGTTAGCAAGTTTGGCATCCCCGTGTGGACAGATGGCATCGAACCGTCCATAAAGGAGATGGTATTGGCAGCAAAAGATCCGAGCCAGACACCGATCAAGGCATCGCGTCTCATAATCATCACGGCAGCAAGAGCCAGTCCGGCGGCTGGAAAGATTGGGGTGATGTTGCCGGGAGGAATCGTAAACAGAAAGCTCACCTTGGCTATCACGGCATACACGGTGGCAACCGACAGAATGGCAACCGGTGATGAAACAAAACGAGTCTTGATGTCTGAATTGTTCATTATCCAATACCCTTGCGTCAGAATCTCCCTGGATGATGCGGAGCGGAATGGGTGGATGCATGATATCAAGATGAAGGCCAGGTTCAGGCTTTTCAATATATACGGGCAGCGGTGGCTCAGAACCTCAGAGAATGACCAGCGGATGGGGAGACAGCACAGGG
>DAIEFO010000001.1:0-9213 GCA_027325475.1 Desulfobacteraceae bacterium
GAATTCAGGTAATACGCCATGAGCATTTGAGCGGGCTTTTGATGTGGTTGCCCGAAATTCAGGACTGGATAAACCAGTTTTCCGGTACGAATTTCGTTATTATTCTGGGTGCAGTCATTGGCCACCATTTGCGAACGGACAAGAAAGATTTTGCCAGCCCTGAAGAAGGTCAAAAAATATTCAGAATTTATCCGAAAGCCATACAGGAGGCTATTGGAGAAATCGGCCATTTTTTGCCTGCACCTGATGTGCCCGGACTCAGCATATCGGGTATCTGGGACTTCGACGGTTCGACTCCGGTCATCAATCCAGGCGTTATTCGGGACGAAATAAAGAAGAAGCTGGATCGACTGCATAGAGAATTAAAATCCAACCGGATGCTGATGGCTGTCCGGGCAGCCCTTCTTTTAGCGGACAGTTCCGGATCAGCCATGGTTAGGGAAGGCATCGATCTTGAAAGCTGGCTGAACAGTGCTTTTGGCAAGACAATGGAAGGAGAGGATATTCAGGAAAAGGTGATTCAACCAAGGGTAAATGAAATTGAAGCCAAAATGGCAAGGCCGTTTACCTGGAGCATGTTTCAAAATGCCGCTGAAAGCCTGCCATCCCGTGCGCTGTTGATTTCACCATGCGGCAGCGGTAAGACTCTTGCCGCATGGAGGTGGATTAAGGGGCAGTTGTCCTATCAGCCGGCCAGTCGGGTCATTTTTCTCTACCCAACACGGGCAACCGCAACCGAGGGCTTCAAGGATTATGTTTCCTGGGCGCCCGAGGCTGATGCAGCACTTGTTCATGGAACCGCGTCTTATGACCTGGAAGGGGTATTTCAAAATCCGGAAGATGCACGTCATGATAAAAATTTTTCAACTCATGATCGTCTTTTTGCCTTGGGCTATTGGCATCGAAGAATTTTCAGCGCTACAGTTGATCAGTTTCTTGGTTTTATGCAGCAAGTGTATCGTTCGGTTTGTCTGCTGCCGCTTCTTGCCGACAGTGTCGTTGTAATGGATGAGGTGCACAGTTTTGATAAAAGTCTTTTCTCTGCACTGAAAAGTTTTTTGCGAAATTTTGATGTTCCGGTTTTGTGTATGACGGCAAGCCTTCCGATTAATCGTCTGAATGATCTGTCTCAAGAGTGCGGACTGACGGTTTTCCCGGAAGAACAGAATCTTTTTGCGGATCTCGAAGCCAGCGCCGCCAAGCCAAGATATCAGGTGCGTCGCCTGGAAAACGCGGAAGAGGCAGAAAGTATTGCATTGAATGCATATAAAGCCGGAAAACGGGTTCTGTGGGTGGTCAATACCGTAAACCGCTGCCAAACGATCGCAAAGAAACTGAACGCTCTGAGTTATCACAGCCGCTTTCGCCTGCAGGACAGGAAGCGACAGCATGAACGGGTGATCCGCGCTTTTGGTACAGGCACAGGCGCAGTTCTGGCCATTACCACCCAGGTGTGTGAAATGAGCCTTGACCTGGATGCAGACGTGCTGGTCAGTGAAAAGGCGCCGGTCACCAGCATGATACAACGCATGGGCCGATGCAACCGGCATGCCCTTATCGGAGATGATAAACTGGGGCAGGTATATTTTTATAATCCGGATGATCAAACCCCTTACGACAGCAGACAATTGACCGGGGCCGATGCGTTTGTCAATGCTCTGCATGGTCAAACGGTAAATCAGAGTCATCTTCAAAATCTTCTGGAAGAACATGGCCCCGGTGATGTCGAAGTCGAAAAGTATGCGGCCTTTCTTGAAAATGGTCCCTGGGTCTGCAGCCGGGAAGAAAGTTTGAGAGATGAAAATCATTTTACGATAAACGCCTTGCTGGATGACGATATCCCGGAATATTTTGCACTGCGCAGTCAAAAGAAACCTATCGATGGCTTGCTGGTGCCAGTCCCCCGCCGGCGTGCCAATCCGCACTCGAAAATAGGTCAATTTCCATTAATTGCCTCTGCCAGGCATTATCATTCTGAATATGGGTTTTTCGATTTCCCTTTGGAGGAAATTTTATGAGTAAAATCATACTGGGAAATGACAAGCTGAAGCTTGAATACAGCTTGCTGGACCTTCCAACAGCTCAACACAAGGCGGGTCTTGCCGGATTGCTGGTGATGATCGAATCGATGAAACTTCGAAAAATAAGCCCGTTGCCGGAAATGGATATTTCTCCGACCGGGGCTGCCGTTTGTTTCACGAAAGAGAGCTTGCAGATGGTATTTGACGACCTGTTTGATGCGGAGCTGGTTGAAAAGCAACCGTCAACAAAATGGAAGGACCAGGCTCCCAAAAAGATCATAGAGGTGGAGGTTGAGGTTAACGGGAAAAAAAAGAAACAAAAACGCTTTGTTTATGATGCGGTTCAGCCCAAAGGCGCATTTTTACAAACGTATTTTTCGGACGGAAATGGACTTTGGATAAAATTGTGGCGGGATATGCTCTGGAATATTTTAAGAGGCATTCCTGCCACTCGAAAAGTTTATGAAGAAAGGGCAAAAGGCATTTCGTCATCTGAAGCTGAGCGAGCATGGCAAGCATTTTCCAAGGCAAACAAACTGCGGAAGAAAGGCGTAATGCTGACTGAAAAACTGACCAGTTCCTTGTTTTTGGGTGCTGAGGCCGACAATCCGGAAAAAGTTCCATTTATCGATACCGTGGAGAATGGCTTTCTGCTTCTGTTCTGGTCTGTCGTGTCGCTCATTCATGTGCCACGGGAGTTGAAAATCGAAAGACTCGATGACCGCCTGCGAATCAGCAACAGAAACGAGTTGGGTTATGTCCTGTCCATTCCGGGACCTTTCGATCTTCAGGCGTTTGTTTTGGATATTATGGACGTTCTGAAAAGCTTGGTCGCTGAGAAATCAGGCTTTCGGCCATGCGCGGCCTTGATTGATGTTTTTGAAGAAAGTGGACTTGAATATCTGTATCGTTTTGCCAGAAAAAAAGCCGATGATACCGATGCTTTCACGCTCAGTCTGAATGCGGTCGAGATTTACCATATTCAAAAACAGGGCAATCGAATCCGGCAACTGGCATCAGAGCGGATTTTGCCAAAACCGGATATGATTGCAGATTATGAAAAAGCCAGGGGAAGCTACAAAAATCCGTTTTACAAGAGAATCTATCTGGCTAACCTGATTGCTGGATTGCCCTGGTTCACCTATGCAGAAGCGGTTTTTCAAAACGAGCCGTCACCCGTTTTTGTTTTCTCCGGAAAAACGCCGACTGAAATTCGTTTTTTTGGCAAGGATGTGCGGCAAAAATTCAATATGATTGCGGGTAATCTTGAAATTAAGAAAGAAGGGGGGCTAATGACAGAAAAAGATCAAGACGATCAATTAGCGTTACGGGTCTATCGCCTGCTTCAAAATTACATCTGGCGCAGGACCGAAGAAAAATCGGGTGTAAAATTTGATCAGTTTAAAAACAACAAAACCGATAAAGGGCATATTAGCTATCCCCGTGCGTATGCGGAAGCGCTGGAAAAAGTTTGCAGTGACGCTTTTCTGGCCATGAGAGGCCGGAGGGATCAGGATTTTGTTGAATACTTCACCGGCACAATCTGCTCGGTCCCACATTTTTTACCTGAAACCGAGTTCCTTTCCGTTGCCAAAGATTTGATGGAAAACTGGCAGAAGATCAAAACCCTTTCCATGTTAGCCATCTCCGCAAACTCATATCTTTCAAACCAGACCGAATAAAGGAGGAAAAAGCGATGAATCTGTTTGGAACCGTTTTAACCAATGTTGCACCCAGCGCCAACTATCGCGGTGAATCGGCTGAAAATCGCGCAGTGATCCAGAAAATCAGTATCGGCCGCTTTGAATATGCCATTATATCTCCCGAGGCCATGCGAAATGCTTTGCGGGAAACCTTCAAAAAACTGGGACTGGCCTGTAACCGGGAGCGCCTGAATGATGAAGATCAGCTTGCTGTAAAATTTTTAGATTATCCTGATCCAGAAAAATACGTCGATGATTTTTTTATGGGATGGCTGATTGCTGCAGGAAAATCAGACCGGGAAAAAATAAAAAAAGAAATCACTGAAAAAGGCCGTAATCCCGAAAAGTTCACGTTCAAACGAGACTCGGTTTTGCGTATGAACATGGCTTTAGCGCTTGAGCCTTACCGGCATAACAGCGTGTTCACACAATCACCCCAGAATGTGGACAGCCCCTGGAAAAACGCGGAAAACTCCCAGCTCCTGCACAGGGAAACAGTTCATACGGCCTATCAATACCCATTTGCCCTGAACCTGAACGATTGTAAGGTTAAACCAGAATGGACAAAAACGCTTCTTAAATCCATTGGGCAACTGAACAATGTTGCGGGTAACCATGCCCGAAGTTATTTTGAGATGGCGCCTGCAAGCGTACTGGTGCGACTCACCTCCCAGTTGGTTGCCGGATACGACAATTATGGTTTTGAAGTCAAAGACGGAAAGCATCTGTTTCCGGAAGTAATCGAGGGTATTTTAAAAGGGGATTACCCGGGCTCGGAGTTTTACATTGGCGGCAGAATTATCAAAGATATGGACGATAGCACATTGACTGCCTTGGAGAGCAGGGGCATGAATATGGATCGGAATCCACAAAATCTGCTGACAACCGTGGCCGAAAAAGCATTTTCATGAATAAGGGGGATCTCTGCGTATGAAACGCTACTATCTCCAGGCTAAATTTGCAGCTTTCAGGCCTTTTGTCAGCGGCAGTTTTCGCCCGACAGCCGGTTTTATTACCCCGTCAGCAGCCTATGGTCTTTTGCTGAATATTGCCGGTATTGAGATGCGTCATGACGATGGTCAATCGGTCATGACCTTGATCCGGAAAGATCTCCCAATGATGAAAATCGCCCTGGGGATGGCGGAAATGCCTGTCCGTCACTGCCTGCTCCAGCAACTGCATAATTATCCGATCGGGACTACTGGCAAGGATCATGCGGTAAACACCAAAGGCGGTAAATACAACATCATTCCGGTAAAACGGGAGATGCTTTCAAACATCAAGGCATATATCTTCATTGATGGCAACAGTGAGATTGAAGAATGGATTGCGGATGGTTTAAATGGCAACAGGCATCGCAGCTATGGTTTGCCGTTTCTGGGTGATAACAATTTCCTGCTTGACCGATTTGAACCGATTATTGATATGGAACCGGTTTGGTGGTTTGAAAAAATTGAAAACGATGCGGGTGGGATTCGGGAAAACATCACTCGTTTGACCACAACAATTGACAGGGCTGATCTTTCACGTACCCGATCATCGCTATTTGCGCCATCGATAAACCGAAAAAAAGACCCGCCGGAAGGCGCTTGGGTTCAGATGCCATAAGGGATAGATAAATGAAACTGGATTTAGATATCATAAAATCAGCAGTGGCTGCTATTCCAGAAATTGCCGCGTGCTATCTTTTCGGCTCGGCAGGCAAAGGTGAAGTTGTCGTCAACGATATCGATCTGTTGATCCTGGTATATCCGTATGCCGATGCGGAAAAGGCCTTGTGGGTAGCTACCGAGAAAATCAGCGATGCTATTAATCTGCCGGCCGATGTGCTGGATATTCTACTTTTTGATCTCAACTTGGCCAATCCCCACGTGCTGTATGCTGCAATTAATGATGGCATTCTGATAAAAAATGAGTCTCCGGACTTGCTGGAAGATAGCATTGAAACTCTGTCGCGTTATTTTCTGGAAAATGAACCCATCATTCAGAGAGCCGGAAGACTTAACTGGGAGCTGATCGAGGAGGTATGCTGTGATGGATAAAGAACGTCTTGACACCTACCTTCAGACAATTGCTGTGGAAACAGCCGCCATTGCCGATGTGTTGAAGAATTCTGACGAAAATCTGCTGGCTTCACCTCACCTGCTGAAAAGTTGTAAATATTCCCTGATCGTGATCTCCGAAGCAATTGCTAACACGCTTCAGCACATCCTTGCCAAAAAATATCAAACAGCGGTCAGTGGATACACGGAGGTTTTTATCAAGGCCAAGAACTTCAGGCTGCTATCCAATGAAATGTTTGAACGGCTGCAGCCGTTCATTCGTTTCCGAAATTTGCTGGTGCACCAGTATTGGCGGATCGATGATACCGTTTTTCTGAACAATCTCAGAGCAGGAGTATCCGATTTCAAAGGATTTATCCATGACATCAGAAAAATTATCAACTGACAGCAATTCGGTTTTACCGGAAATTGAAGACGCCTTTCAATCCCATCATCTGGCGGAAAAGACTACGGATGAACCCCTGATCCGGGTGATGGCGCTGCATGCTCTGGCTTACTGCGAACGCCTTTTTTATCTGGAAGAGGTGGAGGAAATCCGCCGGGCGGATGCCAATGTGTATGCCGGACGCAGACTCCATGAAACCTTGGACAAGGGACCGGATATTTACACAATGGAGCTGGCCAGCGAAAACCTTGGCATTC
Source organism: Desulfobacteraceae bacterium (assembly GCA_027325475.1). Lineage (GTDB taxonomy): Bacteria > Desulfobacterota > Desulfobacteria > Desulfobacterales > Desulfatirhabdiaceae > RAAP-1. The sequence continues at coordinate 6,430 of DAIEFO010000001.1, forward strand.
GCGGAAAGCTTGACTGCGTCAGGCGTCAATCCGGACAGTTGGTTGTTTATGAGCACAAGAAGGGGAAATCCCAAAAAGGTGTGGACGCATGGCCGGCGGACCGTCTTCAGGTGCTGGCATATACCCTGCTCTTGGCTGAACATACCAGGGAGAATATCGATGAAGCGCGTATCCGTTATCATGCAGACAACAAGACCATAAAAATTCCGGTAATCATCGATAATGCCGGCGTTGAAGTTCGCGCAGCAGTTGAACGAGCCAGAAATTTAAGAGAAAGTCTCGAAAGGCCACCGGTTGCCGTATCTGAAGGGCACTGCCGGACATGTTCTCTGGCGCCGGTCTGTCTGCCGGAGGAGGAGCGTTTCATTCGAGAAGAAAAATCATCGTTGCAGCGGTTATTCCCACCCGATGATGAGCGCCGGACCATCCATATTGTGGAACAAGGCGCAATGGTCCGAAAAGATGGGGATCAGATCGTCGTGTATTTTCCGGATGGAACCAAAAAGCCGTTGCCTGGCATGATGATAGCGTCTCTGGTGCTTCATGGAAATGTTCAGATATCTACACAGATGATTCACTTTTGCGCTGCCAATGATATCGGTGTTCACTGGCTTTCATATGGCGGGCATTATGTAGGCGGGTTGTCACCAGGCGCCGGAGCGGTCCAGCGGCGCAATCGCCAGTTTCAGGCATTTCAAGATCCATTTTTTCGAAGCAGTATCGCGTTAAGGCTGGTGCAAACCAAAGTGGAAAACCAGCTTCGTTATCTGCTGCGGGCCACCCGGACAGAAGGGAAGGAGCAGAGATCGTCTGAAATTGAAAGCAGCTTATCATCCATCCGGTCGGAAATTCAATCCTTGAGCCAAATTGAACGTAAGTTGAATCAGAAACAAAATGGCGATGAATCATTGTCAGAAAATTCTTCGTTTTCCCTGGATGCCGTCCGTGGTCATGAGGGCATGGCCGGAAGGTTGTATTTTGGGGTGTTGCCTTCCGTGCTATCCGTGAAAAAGGGAGATTTGATGTATTTTAATGGACGAAATCGAAGACCGCCCAAAGATCCGTTTAATTCACTGCTCTCGTTCGGATATGCCTTACTTTACAGGGATTGTGTCTCTGCGCTTATGGCAGTGGGGCTGGATCCGGCGTTGGGATTTTATCACACCCCTCGTTCTGCGGCATATCCTCTTGCACTGGATTTGATGGAGCTCTTCAGGGTGATCCTGTGGGATGTTCCGCTCGTTGGTTCCATTAACAGAGGTCAATGGACGAAAGATGATTTTTCAATTACATATCAGCAGGTTTGGTTAAACGTTACCGGGCGGAGAAAGGCCATCCAGATTTATGAAAATCGAAAAAACGAAAAATGGAAGCATCCCGTCTTGTCTTATTCACTGAGTTACGCCAGGTCCATCGAACTGGAAGCGAAGCTTCTTGAAAAAGAATGGACAGGTCAAACGGGATGTTTTGCCAGACTGAGGTTGCGTTGATATGTCGGAAGATTATCATTGGTACTTGGTTTGTTATGATATTCGGGATCCCAGACGGTGGCGCGGTGTTTTTAAACTTCTCAAGGGAAGAGGAGAGCATTTGCAGTATTCTGTTTTTCGTATTCGCGCCAACAAGACTGAACTGGAAGCAATTCGCTGGAAGTTGAGTAAAATTCTTGAAAAAGAGGATGACTTGATGATTGCCCGTCTTTGCCCTTCCTGCGCCCAGAGGGTGGTGGATAGCCGAAGTGAAATCAATTGGAAGAAACCGCCGGATAAATTTGAAATTCTGTAATCAAGCACTGCTGCGTTTCATCTCGTGATCCGGGTGAATTCAATAAGAACGCGTTTCAATTCAGCAAGTTGAATATCTTCTGTTGATATGGATAGCTTGAAAGTAATTATTGTTAATCGTTTACAAGATGTTATCTTGCAGGCAGGTCGATTTTCAGGAGAGCGTTTCGTGATTTTCGTTGAAAGTCGTTACACGCATGCAATAGTCATCAAAATATACAGACAGGATGCTATCTCCAACAGGCAGACTGTTCCGATCTCCGATGCCGAAAGGCGTTGAGCACAGGTGGCCGAAGAGACGGACATTGTGGCCACTGGACTGTTCCGATCTCCGATGCCGAAAGGCGTTGAGCACCAGCAGTTTAAAATCATGATGGAGCGCGCCATATTCGCCGCACAGGTATGGGGCAGGCTGAATGGCGGCAAATAACGTCAACTTGTCGGTTGCCTTTAATCTGTCACCGGAACGGGCTATCGCCTATTTTCGGACGAAGGGCTACCAGATCACGTTTGACTGGCACGAAATGGCGGACGCATCCCATGCGACGGCCTTTACGGTGGCCAAAGCCGCCCGGCTGGATATCTTGCAGGATATCCGCAGCGCGGTAGATAGCGCCCTGGCCAAGGCGACACGCAGGACACATTCAAGAAAAACCTGACGCCGCTGTTAAAGGCCAACGGCTGGTGGGGCAAGCAGCTTGTGACGGACGCGGCGGGCAACGAGCGCATCGTACAGCTTGGCTCCGCCTGGCGGCTCAAGATCATTTCGCCCGAACTTATTGAGAAGTTACAATGTAAGTGCATTAAAAACCGAACTGTTGGCATGAATTGTAACTTGGGTTGACCATCTATGCAATATCCGCTATCGTAGATGCCATGATTACCAGAAAACTCGCAGACAGGCTGTTGCAACTCGCCACATATTATCCCGTTGTGGCAGTGACCGGCCCCAGACAGGCAGGAAAAACCACGCTGTGTCGAGCCACCTTTCCGGATAAGC
>DAIEFO010000001.1:9311-27103 GCA_027325475.1 Desulfobacteraceae bacterium
CTAAGCATTATGTATCACTGGAATCCTCTGGCAAGGCGCTTACCCGAGGATCTATGACCATAACATTCCGGCCCATCAGTGGCTGACCGACTATATCGCCACCTATGAGCAGCGTGATGTCCGTCAGGTCATGAATGTCGGCGATTTGCTGACCTTTTCCAGCTTTCTCAAGCTCTGCGCCGGGCGCACTGCGCAGGAGATCAATCTTTCATCTCTGGGGGGTGATGCCGGGATCTCACATAATACGGCAAAATCCTGGCTATCTCTTCTGGAGGCCAGTTATATCATTCACCGGATACCAGCCGCCTGGCATGTCAACATCCGCAAGCAGATAGTGAAGGCACCCAAGCTGCATTTCCTGGATACCGGGCTGGTCTGCTATCTTCTGCAGATCAGAGAGCCTGGACAACTCCGGTTGCATCCGCTGCGGGGGGCTATTTTCGAAAGCTGGGTGGTGTCGGAGCTGTATAAAGCACTGGCCAACATGGGCGAGCATCCGATTCTGCACCATTATCGCGAAAGCCGCGGGTTGGAAATGGATGTGCTGGTGCAACGTGGTGATTGTCTGCATGCTGTCGAGGTCAAATCTGCGGCCACGGCAGCTTCTGATTTTTTTAGGGGATTTGAACAGATTGCGGGAAGAATACGGACAGCCGGCTTGTCCCTGCATCTGGACAATGTGGTGGTCTATGGAGGCGAGACATCGCAGCAACGTTTAACGGCGCGGCTGCTCGGCTGGCGGTATGTGGGCAAGATTTTGCAATATCTGAAATGATCGCTCCGCAGGCTGCTGGAGAAAAATGTTCGACATAAAAAGACTAAACGGGATGATGAAGCCAAGAAAAGGGGCATCAATATTCACTTCAAATGATGTAAGGAGATTCTATGAAAAAAGTTATCAGGCCACTGGCACTTGTGTTCACAGCGTTGCTGGTTATCACCGCTCAAGCCCTTGCATCTGAGCAGAAAGTAATAAAACCGAGTCCGGACGAAGCGTTAATAATAATGCAGAATGGCAACAAGCGGTTCGTCTCCGGTAAAGCGATTTATCCCCATAACGATTCTGCAAGGCTTCATTTGGCCGGAACGTCGAACCAGGGCGATTATGCCTACGCGACCGTCATAGCATGTTCGGATTCGCGGGCGCCAGTTGAGTTGATTTTTGATGCCGGGGTGATGGATATTTTTGTGGTTCGCGTTGCGGGAAACGTCTGCAACACGGATGAAGTCGGTTCCATCGAGTATGGATTGGCCCATGTCCATACACCCCTGCTGGTTGTGCTGGGCCATACCCAATGCGGGGCGGTAACGGCGGTTACGCAGGAAGTCACTGGTCAAAAACACCAATTAGAACGCAATATCCCACCCCTTATTAATGCGATTGAGCCTGCGGTCAAGAGAGCTTTCGAGCTGCATCGGGATGTTCATGGAGATAATATCATTCCGTTTGCTATTGAAGAAAACGTATGGCAAGCAGTCCATGACCTGTTTATGAAAAGCCCAGCTACCCGAAGTCTGGTCAAAGACGGGCATGTCAGAGTCGTTGGTGCGATTTACGATGTCGCCACCGGAAAAGTCAACTGGCTGGATTCCACCAAGGTCGTTGGAATTTTAAAACAGGTTGAAGCATCTCCTGACAAAGAAACATCTGCCTTTGCAACGGATTGAGACCGCTTAAGCTATTATCCGTTCTGGTTAAAAAGCTCCTGATAGGATGCGCGCATGTCCCGCTTCAGAATTTTTCCGGTGGGGGTTTTGGGAAGCGCTTCCACCAGAACGATTTTTTTGGGGACTTTAAAGGGCGCCAGTTCTTTCTTGCAGCGATTGATGATTTCCTGCTCGGTGATTGTTTCGCCGCGCCTTGGCACAACAAAGGCTGTGACGGCTTCCACCCATGAGGGGTGATGGATGCCGACAACCGCTACTTCTTCGATGCGGCTGTCCTGGTAGATGACTTCTTCAACCTCCCGGGTGGAGACGTTTTCTCCGCCGGTTTTGATCATGTCTTTTTTGCGATCCACGACCGCGATATATCTGTCCTCATCCAGAACACCGATATCGCCGGTATGAAACCACCCGCCTTTCATCACGTCTTCGGTTTTCTGCGGCTCTTTGAAGTACATCATCATGGCATGGGGGCCTTTGCCGCAGATTTCGCCGGGAACGCCGATATCTGTGATCGGCTGACCGTTGTCGTCTTCCAGTCGGCTTTCCATGTTCAGACCCGCCATGCCGGCGGATCCCAGTTTGCTCATGGCATCCCTGGCCTTTAAAATCGTGTGATAAGGCGCCAGCTCGGTCTGTCCGTAGTAATTGTAAACCCTGCTTCCGGGCAGACGGCTCATGATTTCCTTCAGGACTTCAACGGGCATGATGGAGGCTCCATAATAGCATTTTTTCAGGCTGGACAGATCATATTTGTCGAAATCCGGATGGCGCATCAGACCGATCCAGACCGTGGGCGGTGCGAAAAATACAGTGGCTTTGTAATCCGCGATGGTTTTAAGGATTTTACCAATTTCCGGCGCCATCAGGATGTTGGTGGCGCCGATCCAGAACATGGGATTTAAAAATACATCCCGCTGGGCGCAGTGAAAAATAGGCAGGGCATTCACACTGATGTCTTCGTGTTCATATCCGCCGTCGATGATGGCGCCCATGTACTCGGACATCAGTGCCTGGTTGCTGATGATGACGCCCTTGGGGAGAGATTCAGTGCCGCTGGTATAAGTCATCTGGCAGGGGTCTTCAATGTGCAGGATGGTGTCCGGCTCCGTGGCGGGATACGATTGATACCACGCATCAAAATCCTTGAAGCGGCTGCTGACAGGCGGTTTTCCCTCTCCCTGGCTGGACCAGATCAGAGTTTTGACATGCGGCATGTCGTCAAGAACATCCCTGACCAGATCGTACAGCGCATCTTCCACGATAAACACTGTACTTTCGGAATGGTTGATGCAATAGGTAATGTCTTTCCCGCGCAGGAGGTAATTGATAGCCAGATAGACGGCGCCCGCCTTGCAGCATCCCAGCCAGGTCAGTACATGATGAATCGTGTTATGGGCCAGAATCGCTACCCGCTCATATTTTTGAACCCCCAGCCCGATAAGGGCATGGGCCACGCGATTGGACTGGTCTTCAAGCTCGGTGTAAGTCAGGCTCATGTCCCCGAAAATCAGGGCTTTTTTGTCCGGATAGTGATACCGGTTTCTCCGGATCATGTCGGCGATAACCCAGCGATTCACCTTGTTGTAGCGATTCTTTAAAAATGCGACAGTATCCTTGTCAATGACATTGTAACGGGCTGATTCTTCCCCGGTCAAGGGGGTGTTCTTCCATTCGGACATGCTGGCCTCCCGGCGATACGGTTTGAGGTTGACAGAGTGGTTGACGCTGTTTCAGGTTAATGAATGTCACAGGTGATGGAGCGATCGATGTCATCGGCATCGAATTGGGCCTTGATCATCATTTCGGTCATTGGGGTTTATGATGCAGGGGCGAATAATTGTTCGCCCCTGCTGTCTGTATGGACGGTGAACTTCGATGGTGCGGTTACAGCATTTCGATGGCGCAGGCCATGGACACGCCGCCGCCGCCGCAGAGGGTCGCAAGACCCAGTGTGTTACCGCGTTTTTTCATGGCGTGTATCAGGGTGACCATGATCCGGGCGCCGGTGGATCCCACCGGGTGGCCCAAACCGATGCCTGAGCCGTTGATGTTGGTGATCTCACGGTTTAAGCCAAGCTCTTTTTCGCAGCCGAGATACTGGGCAGCAAAAGCTTCGTTGACCTCGATCAGCTCGAAATCTTCCAGTTTCAGTCTGTGTTTTTCAAGCAAATTTTTAACGGCCGGAACCGGCGAAAGTCCCATGACCGCCGGATGACAGCCGCCTCTTGAGGTGGCCTTGATGCGGGCGATGGGGGTAAGTCCCAGTTCTTTGGCTTTTTCAGCGGACATGATGACCATACCGGTGGAACCGTCATTAAGGCCGCTGGAATTGCCGGCCGTGACCTTGCCGGTTTTGGGAATGAATCCTGGAGGCAGTTTCTGAAGCTGTTCCATGGTCAGACCCGGCCGGAAATGTTCGTCCTTATCAAAAATAATCGGGGCTTTTTTCCGCTGCGGAACTTCAACTGGAACGATCTCTTCCTTGAAAGAGCCGTCGCGTGTGGCCCGTTCGGCGTTGTTGTGGCTTCTTAAGGCCACCTCATCCATTTCCTCACGGCTGATGTTGTGAAGATGGGCGACGAATTCAGCCGTATGTCCCATGATGTAGGGTTTTCCGGCGAAAAATTTAATGGGTGTTTCTTCCAGATTCAAGGGGGCTGTGGCATCCAGCGGCATGACCATGGAGCCGCAGTGCAGGGCGTGAATCATGGCGTCCACAAACTGCTGATCCTGAAGCCTGCATCCCCACCTGGCGTTTGGCACCGTGTAAGGGACGCCGGACATGTGTTCCACGCCGCCAGCCAGGATGACATCGGCCATGCCGGCCTGAATCATGGCCATGCCGGAGACGACGGCTTCCATTCCGGAAATGCAGACACGGTTGATAGTGGCGGCTGTCACGGTTTCCGGAATACCGGCCATCAGCGCGGCCACCCGGGTTGTGTTGAGGGTATCGTGATGTTCCAGACAGCACCCGTAACGCACATCGTCAATGATGGCCGGGTCAATGTGGGCCCGTCGGATGGCTTCCTTCATGGTGATGCTGGCAAGGGTGGCCCCGTTTAAATCTTTTAAGCTGCCGCCGAATGAGCCAATGGCCGTACGGCAGGCGGAAACGATAACTACGTCTTTCATATGCTCTGTCTCCCTGTTATTTTCCGCCAAAGGCATCTTCAGCAATGTCAATGACCGTGCTGTCGCCGGCGGCAATCACATTCATTTTACCGAGGCTTATCGGAAGCACTGTGCTGGTGAAAAAGCGGGCGCTGGCGATCTGGCCTTCATAAAAAACCGCATCTTTACCCTTGGCGCCTTCCTGAAGTTTTTTGGCAGCCACGACGGCCCGCCAAAGCAGCATCCAGGTCATCACCATATCGCCGGTGGCATCCATGAACGTGTAGGCATGGGAAAAAGCGGTCATGGCTTTGTCGGATGCTGCCATGGCGCCGATAATGCCGGCAGTCTTTTCCAGCTCCGCCGCAGCCGTTCGGGTCTTTTCGGCCAGATTTTCAAGCCCCTTCACTTTTTGGGCAGCGTCAATGGTACTCCGGATTTCAGCCAGCAGATCCCGGAAGGGCTGCCCCTTGTTGAGCCCTAGTTTTCTTCCCAGCAGATCCGCGGCCTGAATGCCGTTGGTGCCTTCGTAGATATGGGTGATTTTGCAGTCCCGCAGATACTGCTCCTGAGGATATTCCTTGGTGTATCCATATCCGCCGAAAACCTGAACGCCCTGGCTGCAGACCTCAAAAGCTCTGTCCGAAACATAGCCCTTGGCGATGGGGATCAATAGATCAATGATCCCCTGATATTTCGCTTTTTCAGCAGGATCGTTGCTGATGCGGATCATGTCTTCACAAAAGCCGATGAAATAGAGGATGCTCCGGGATCCTTCTGTGATGGCCTTCATGTTCAACAGCATCCGTCGTACATCCGGGTGCTGAATGATGGGAACGGATGGCGCATCTTTTCCGCCTGCCAGAAGATGCCGGCCTTGAACACGTTCTCTGGCGTAGTTCAGTGCATTCTGGAAAGATGCGGACGCGCATCCCAGCGCCTGCATTCCCACATCCAGGCGGGCTTCGTTCATCATGACGAACATGGCCCGCATGCCCTTGTTTTCTTCACCCAGCAGGGTGCCTACGCACTGTCCCTTGCCGCCCAGCGTGATGGAGCAGGTGGGGCTTCCGTGAATGCCCATTTTTTCTTCGATGCCGGTGCAGACAACGTCATTGGGCGCTCCCAGACTGCCGTCATCGTTGACCCGGATTTTGGGGACCAGAAACAGGGAAATGCCCGAGGTGCCGGCAGGCGCGCCTTCGATTCTGGCCAGAACCGGGTGGATAATGTTTTCCACCATGTCATGCTCGCCGCTGGAGATAAATATCTTGTTTCCGGTGATGGAATAGGTGCCGTCCGCATTTTTGACCGCGGAGGTGGTCAATGCGCCCACATCCGACCCGGCCTGGGGTTCGGTAAGAAGCATGGTGCCGCTCCACTCACCCGTGTACATTTTTTTCAAAAAGAGGTTTTTTTGTTTTTCCGTACCAAACCGCTCCACCAGTTTCCCGGCGCCGTGAGACAACAAAATGGCCAGAGTGAAGGGAAAGTTGGCGCCGTGAAAATAATTTTTCACCGCCATGGAAATGGTTGTCGGCATTCCCTGACCGCCCCATTTGGGATCGTCGCACAGGGATATCCATTCGCCTTCCTTGAAAAGTTCATATATCCGGTAAAAAGGCTCCGGAACCTTAACCGTGCCGTTTTCCAGTTTACATCCTTCTTCATCAGAGCTTTTCAGGGCGGGCAGCATCTCTTTCACGGCCAGATTGCGCGCTTCGGAAATGATCAGGTCCACCGTTTTTTTAGTGAACTCGGCAAAGCGTTCGTTTTTTGCCAGTTTTTCGACTTCCAACTGTTCGTGAAGGACAAACTCCACATCTCTTTTATCCATGATTACCTGTGCCATAATCGTGTCTCCTTTATTGTTTTTCAGATTCGTTCCAGATATCACACATCGTTTTGTGTCTGTTTCAATACAAAATCCATTTTATACAGCACAAGGTGTGCCAGTTCAAATTGATTTATCATATCAGATATCAACGGTTCTGAACTAACCCTATGGAACAGTTGGAACTGTACTATTTGCCGATTTTATCATATAACTGTTCCATGGAATACCAGTCAAAACAGATGAATCGTCGTTTGAAAAAATGAATCTGCGTAGCCGCCATCACCCTTTACGAGGCCATCAAATCATGACCATTGATGAAAAGGATTTTTTCCGGCAGGTCACATTGCGAATCTGCGGGAGTCTGGAAATTGAAAAAGCCCTGTGGCAATGTCTGCTTTATATCCGGAATTTTCTGCCGGCCGGGCAGATGAGTCTTCATGTCTATCATCGCGATGTGGGGGTCGTAGAGACCATTGCCAACGCCACCCGGGAAGGATTCAGAGCTCTGGCCCTGAGTTCCCAGCTTTCGGATGACACGCGGAGACGCATTGAAAAACTGGGATTGATCCGGGTTCGGGCCATTCCCAGACTCGGGGATGATCCGGTGTGCAGTCCGGTAGCTGAAAAATTCAATGCTCTGGATATGCCGGCCGTGGTTTCTGATCTGGTTCTGGAAAAAAAGCTTCTGGGCGTTCTGGCCATTTTCGGAAACGGCCGCACGCCTTTTACAAAAGAGCATCTGCAGCTTATCGGCGCCGTCAATGAACCTTTTGCCGTCGCATTGATCAACAGCCTGCGGTATCGGGAACTGCAGAAACTCAGGGATATTCTGGCGGATGACAACCGGTATTTGCAGGATGAACTGCGGCGAATGGTCGGCGAAGATGTCATTGGTGCGGATTCTGGCCTGAAGCCCGTCATGGATCTGGTCCGGCAGGTGGCGCCGCTGGACAGTCCGGTGCTGCTGCTGGGTGAAACCGGTTCCGGCAAGGAAGTCATTGCCAACGCCATTCACAAGGCGTCTTCCCGCAGACAGGCTCCGTTTATCAAGGTCAACTGCGGCGCCATTCCGCCGACCCTGATGGACAGTGAACTGTTCGGGCATGAAAAAGGCGCTTTCACCGGTGCTCTTTCCCAGAAAAGAGGAAGAATCGAACGCGCGCACACCGGCACGTTGTTTCTGGATGAAATCGGAGAGCTGTCTCCGGATGCCCAGGTGCGACTGCTTCGCGTGCTTCAGGAAAAGGAAATCGAACGTGTCGGCGGCTCAGGCCCCATTCCGATCAATATCCGCATCATCGCTGCCACTCACCGGAATCTGGAAAACATGTTGAATAGCGGTGCGTTCCGGGAAGATCTGTATTTCCGGCTCAGAGTGTTTCCGATCTCCATTCCGCCCCTGCGAAGCCGAATGAGGGATATGCCGGCCCTGGTTCAGCACTTTATTCAGAAAAAAGCGTTGGAGATGAAACGCAGTCCGGCGCCGGGACTGGCATTCGGAGCTCTGGAGCGCCTGACGGCTTACCGCTGGCCCGGCAATGTCCGCGAACTGGAAAACGCCGTGGAGCGGGCGTTGATTCTCAGCCGGGGCGAGCCGCTGGTTTTTGATGATATTGCGTCCAAAACAGAAAAAATTCCAGAAGAGAGGCTGTCCCTTCCCTTATCGGCTCAAATCCCGGAAAATCAGGATCTGGATGCTGTGACGCGTCAGCATATCCGTCAAATTCTGGATATCTGCAATGGCCGGGTGGAAGGGGAAAAAGGGGCTGCCAGGCGGCTGAATATTCACCCATCCACGCTGCGTAAGCGCATGCGGAAACTGGGGATTCCGTTTGGACGAAAGGCGACGGGGTGCGGGGCTGTTCAGATCGCGTCGGACACATTCAGATACATCTGATCATTATCACAGCCAAAGAAAAAGCGGAGTATGCTTCGGAAAAAATCAGTTGTTGCGCAGGCGCGCCTTCGAATAAACATCCTGATCCAGAAGGGTGTTCTTCACCCAGGAACACGGATAACGATGAAAGCCGGCTGCCGCAATCATTGCTGCATTATCGCCGCAGTATTTCAGTGAAGGTAAATAAACCCGCAGCCCGTTTTCCGGAGCAGATGCACTGATTTTCCGCCGGAGCTCTGAATTGGCGGCAACCCCTCCGACGACAGCGATCCGGTGACGTTTCCGGGACAAAGCAGCCTGGACGAGCTTGGTTGTCAGCACCTCCGTAGCGGCTTTCTGAAATCCGGCCACAATGTCTGGAACGTTCGTGGCGCCATTGAGTTCGATATATCGTCTGACAGCAGATTTCAGTCCGCTGAAGCTGAAGTCAAAATCCGTTGTATCCAGACAGGGGCGGGGAAAATGTATCTGTTCCGGATTTCCTTTAAATGCCATTTGTTCAATGACCACGCCGCCTGGATATCCCAGCCCCAGCATTTTGGCGACCTTGTCAAAAGCCTCTCCGACCGCATCGTCTCGTGTCTGCCCCATCAGCTCACATGAGGTATGTGAAGTTACGTCATAAATCCCGGTATGTCCCCCGGAAACAAGCAGCGCGACAAACGGAAAATCCGGGATATCCTGTTCAAGAAACAGGGAATGGATATGGCCTTCGAGATGATCGACGCCGATACAGGGGATTTCCTGAGCATAGGCGTAAGCTTTGGCAAACGAAAAACCCACCAGAAGGGCGCCGACAAGACCCGGCCCCTGAGTGGCCGCCACGGCATCAAGATGATTCCCGGAAATACCCGACTGTTCGACAGCCTCATGCACGATCTGTGTGATCGATTCCAGATGCTTGCGGGATGCCAGCTCCGGGACCACGCCGCCGAAAGGATGGTGCAGTGCAATCTGGGATGCCACCACGGATGAGAGAACGTGGCCGCCATCTCTGACCACGGCTGCGGACGTTTCATCACAGGAGGTTTCGATGCCTAAAATGATCATGGCGCTTCCGTATCAATGGGCTCGATATGAACGGAAAACTGCTTCAGGTAAAGATCGTGCATCCTGCAAAATTCCTTCAGAAATTTATGGTGTTCAATGTCATTTTCGATAAAGGAAACCAGAAGGGTGGTAACCGGATATTTTTGAATTAGGTCTTCCATATTCCCGAAGGCTCCCAGAATCGGATAACCCTGAAGCTTTTTGCCGATTTTAAGTGGATCGTCATCAATAAATCCAATGGGTTTCACATGATGTTTTTTATTATAGAGAATTTCCCGCAACAATATTTCGCCGCCTCTTCCGGCTCCGTAAATGAATACTTGTTCACCGGACAGCGTCTTTCGTTTCACAGCATCGCCAAAAAGCCTGAAAAATCCGCGGGAGCCCAGTACCATGCTTGTGGTTATCAGGCAATCAATAACAAAAATAGCCTTTGAAAAATCCTTGAACCCATAAATGAACGTTACGGTGGTCACCGATAAAAATGAGGCGATAACGGACGCTTTGATATATACCACCACATCGTTGGAATTCAGATATCCCCATACGCCGCGATAAACGCCCACAATATAAAAAATCAAGAGCTTGCAAATGATCACCGCCGGAAGAGATTTCAGGAATATTTTGAAGTAGTAGCCAAAATCCGTCGAATTGAACCGAAGCCGGTATGACAGGTAATAGGAAAATGCAACGAGACAGAAATCGAGGATGACCAGCACCAGTTGTTTTTTATAGGTCAAATCTATGAGAATGTGCGAAAAAACCTGGTCTCTGAGTGCTGAAAATTCTTTTTCAGGGTATATCCGGAGCTGAGACAGATAAACACCCATAAGCAGTATCGCCAGCGTCACGGGAATAATCACGGACGGGGATGAAAGGGTATCGCTTCGGCTTACAAGCAGTGCTGCCGTGCCCGATATGAGGCCGATTCCGTATAAAAAAAGTACGGCGTTTTTTTCACTGAACCCCAGTAGCACCAGGCGATGGGATGTGTGGTCTTTGCCGCCTGTGGAAGCTTTTCGGCCGCTTAACAGCCGAATCAATGTCACCATCGTTGTGTCAGATATCGGTACCATCACGATCATCACCGGAACGGCAATGGAAGCCATCATATTTCCGGGAAATTTTTCCGAAAATCCCAGACAAAGCATCGATATGGCAAACCCGATCATCAGACTGCCGCAGTCGCCCATAAAAATAGAGGCGGGATTGAAATTGTACACCAGAAATGCAGCACAAGCTCCAGCTATTATTGCAGATGCCATCGCCAATTCCGGGCAGATTCCTGCATAAATGAGCGTCAGGAAAATAGCGGATACGGCGGCGATTCCGGCGCAGAGCCCATCCATGTTGTCCAGAAGATTGAACGCGTTGGTGATGCCCACGATCCAGAAAATGGTCAACAGCGTGTCCAGCGTCATGGATACCAGCCAGTGCAGCCTGAAACCCAAAAAAGCCACCATGGATGCCGCCAGTATCTGTCCCAGCAGTTTGGTCTGGGGTTTGAGCCGGATACGGTCATCCACAAGCCCTAACAAAAACATCACAGTAATACCGATCCACAGAACAGGTGTAAAAGAGGGTATCAGAAAGGTATCGGAAGCGCTGGGATGAGGCAGGGAAACCGCGTGAAAATCTGAAATCACAAAGAGAGGAATCGCTATGCCCAGATATATGGCAATACCTCCGGACAGCGCTGTCGGTTTTTTATGCCAGCGATCCGCCGCAGGCCTTGCTATCCATCCTCTTGTAACCGCCAGTCTGCGTACGAGTGGCGTCAAAATCAGACAGACAGCGAAGGCTGTCAGAGATAATATGAAGATATTTGTCATCGTCGAAAAACGGTTGTCATGATGCTATCCAGGCAATCTGTTCGTCGGAGTTTTTGCGTTCTACAACTTCACCCATCAGATACGCCTGTTCCCCAGCGCCATTCAGCCGTTCCAGTACATCCTGAACCGCCGATTCAGGAACGACAGCGATCATGCCGATGCCATTATTGAAAGTTCGCATCATTTCTGTGTCGGATATATTGCCGCCTTCCTGAAGTAATTTGAATATGGGCGGAATGTTCCAACTCCCCAGGTGAATTATTACCTTGCAGGCTTTGGGAATGACCCGGATGATATTTTCGGATATTCCTCCGCCCGTGATGTGAGCAAGGCCGTGAATCGGAATATCCCGGATGAGTTTTAAAATGCTTTCGGAATAAATCCGCGTTGGCGTCAGCAGCTCTTCACCCAGCGTTTTACCAAGTTCCGGGATATGACTGTCCACCGACAGTTTCAAAACGTCAAAACAGATTTTTCGCACCAGAGAATAGCCGTTGCTGTGAAGCCCGCTGGATGCAATGCCGATCAGCTTGTGTCCGACATGAATTTCAGAGCCGTCAATAATTCTGGTGTTATCCACGATACCGACGGCAAAGCCTGCCAGATCGTATTCATCATCGTGATAAATGCCCGGCATTTCAGCAGTTTCACCGCCGATCAGTGCGCAGTTGGCCTGCCGGCATCCTTCGCCGACGCCGCTGATGATATCGGTAGCCACATCATTCCTGAGATGCCCCATTGCCAGATAATCCAAAAAAAACAAAGGTTTTGCCCCTTGAACCACCACATCGTTGACACTCATGGCGACAAGATCGATGCCAATGGTGTCGTGTTTGTTCATCATGAATGCGATTTTGAGCTTGGTGCCTACCCCGTCGGTGGAACTGACCAGAACGGGCCGCTCCAAATTGGATAGATTGAGAGAAAACAAACCGCCAAAACCGCCGATCTCACCCATAACTCCGCTTCTGGGCGTGTGACCGGCAATGGATTTTATGCTGCGGACCAGCACGTTTGCCTTATCGATATCAACACCTGCGTCCGCATATGTAAAGGACTGCGACATAACTATCTCCTGCTTGGGAAAACAGATATCCGATCAAGTGATCTTTGGAACTGGTATCGGAATCGACATCAAAGATGATGACGCCGACCGGTATGATTATTGATATAACCCGCAGCTCCGCAAAGACACGCATCTGTAAATCTGTAGCGAAAAACTTGAAATTATTCAAGAACCTAAACATTTTCGGCTGAAAAGTCAAAACATTTTTTGACATGAACAGCGTTGTATTGTATGAAATACCAGTGTTTTTAATATGAAAAAAGGATGTGGTGAGCTGCTCTTTTTTGATAACTTCATCCAGGAATCGACAGACTTAATCTATACCGAGGTGTGCTGTGACTAAATTCGCCAGATTGGACAGACTTCCGCCCTATGTTTTTGCTACCGTCAATAAAATCAAGATGGAAGCCAGGCATGCGGGAAAAGATATTATAGACCTGGGAATGGGAAACCCTGATTTGGGAACCCCCCGCCATATCGTTGACAAACTGGTGGAGGCCGCCCAGAAACCCCCCAATCACCGCTATTCCGCATCCATGGGTATTACACGGCTGCGGCTGGCGATATCCGATTGGTATAAACGGCGTTTTGATGTGGATGTTGACCCGGATTCTGAAGCCATTGTCACTATCGGTGTCAAGGAAGGGCTTTCTCACCTGGTGCTGGTTACCATTCGTCCGGGAGATGTGGTTTTTACCCCGAACCCCACATATCCGATTCATCCCTATTCCGCCATCATTGCCGGCGGCGATGTCCGGGGAATTCCGGTAGGGCCCGGTTGTGATTTTTTCGAGAATCTGATCAACGCCACCAAACAGACCTGGCCGCGACCCAAAGTACTGATTATCTCGTATCCTCACAATCCAACCACAGAGGTGGTGGATCTCGATTTCTTTCAGAAAATTGTGGATTTCGCTAAAGACAATAACATGCTGGTTATCCATGATTTTGCCTATGCAGATCTGACATTTGATGACTATAAGGCTCCCAGCTTTCTTCAGGCCAAGGGCGCCAAAGACGTCGGTGTAGAGTTTTTTTCATTATCTAAAAGTTACAGCATGGCTGGATGGCGGGTCGGGTTCTGCGTCGGCAATCCGGAAACCATTGCTGCATTGAAGCGTATCAAGAGTTACCTGGATTACGGTGTCTTTCAGCCCATTCAGATAGCATCCATCATCGCTCTAAACGGACCTCAGGAATGCGTGCAGGAGATTCGGGATACCTACCGTGAAAGAAGGGACGCTCTCATTTCGGGCCTTCATCGTATTGGCTGGGAAATCAAGAGTCCGAAAGGCACCATGTTTGTGTGGGGTAAGATTCCTGATCAGTATCTTCACATGGGGTCTGTGGAATTTGCCAAGTTTCTGATCAATGAAACCCAGGTAGCGGTTTCTCCGGGTCTGGGGTTTGGTGAGTACGGCGATAACTATGTTCGTTTCGCGCTGATCGAAAACCCCATGCGGATCAATCAGGCGGTCCGGGGAATCCGGAAAGTGATGTGATATGAAAACCATTTACATCGGGCTTCTGGGCTGTGGAACGGTTGGAACCGGCGTTGCACGGATGTTGACGCAAAATCAGGATATCCTCCAGGCAAGGGTCGGTGCTGCGCTGAAACTGAAATACGTTGCGGATATCGATATCCAGAGGGACCGTGGCATTGCTTTCGAAACCGGCGTTCTTACCACGGACGCCGGTTCAGTGGTTCGCGATCCGCAGGTTGATATCGTTATTGAAACCATCGGTGGTTTAGGAATCGCCAGTGCGTTGATTCTTGAGGCGATTGACAATGGCAAGCAGGTGGTTACCGCCAACAAGGCACTTTTGGCCAGTCAGGGAAACAGCCTGTTTCATGCAGCGGCTGAAAAGGGTGTTGAACTGGCGTTTGAAGCCAGCGTCGGCGGCTGCATGCCGGTGATCAAAACGCTCAGAGAATCACTGGTCGGCAATCGGATTCAAGCCATGTCCGGAATTTTAAACGGGACGTGCAATTACATTCTGTCCAAAATCACGGATGACGGCGATACATTTGAAGCAGCTTTAGCTGAAGCTCAGCGCCGGGGGTTTGCAGAAGCGGATCCCACCCTCGATGTTGAAGGCGCTGACACAGCCCACAAGCTGGCCATTCTGACGTCCCTGGCATATGGAACTCACCTGAATCTGAAAGATATTTATGTCGAGGGCATATCCCGAATCACCCCGCTGGATATTGAAATCGCGGCACAGTTTGGCTATAAAATCAAACTCCTGGCCATCAGCAAGAACCGCGGGAATATGGTCGAAGCACGGATACACCCCACCATGATTCCCTGCGATAATCTTCTGTCCAGTGTCAACGGCGCGCTGAATGCCATTATGATCACCGGAGACGCGGTGGGCGATATCCTTCTTTACGGAAGAGGCGCCGGAATGATGCCGACCGCCAGTGCCATTGTCAGCGATGTGGTGGATATTGCCAGAAATCTTCTTGCCGGCGCTGTCGGCAGAGTGCCGGTGCTGTCGTATCAGCGGTCTCATATTCATTCCATCCCTGTAATGCCGATGGATGACATTATTTCCAGCTATTATTTTCGGTTTGAAGCGCTGGACCAACCCGGTGTTCTGTCAAAGATATCGGGCATTCTGGGCACTCATGGCATCAGCCTGAAGTCCGTTCATCAGAAGGGCCGCAAGTCAGAAGGTTCTGTGCCTATTGTCATGATGACGCATTTAGCCAAAGAGTCAAATGTCCAAGCGGCGCTTTCTGAAATTTATCGACTCGAAGTTGTCAGCGATGTTCCGGCATTGATACGCATCGAAGATGCCAACGAGTCCGCATAATATGTCTGGCTGTTATCATAAGACGCCACGGTGAAACAGACGTTTCTTTCCAATGCGTATTTTCTTCCACGAGAGGTTTTATGTATATTGTGTGTTCAGATCTGGAAGGCGTTTTTATCCCTGAAATCTGGATTAATGTTGCCGAAAAAACCGGAATTTCCGAACTGCGCCTGACAACCCGCGATATTGCCGACTACGACGTTCTGATGCAGAAAAGGCTGGCTATTCTCAGGGAAAATCACTTAAAGCTGTCAGATATTCAAGATGTTATTGCCACAATGGAGCCGCTCGACGGCGCAAAGGATTTTCTGGACTGGCTGCGCAGTGTGACCCAGGTCATTGTCGTATCTGATACCTTTACGGAATTTGCGACACCCATGATGAAAAAACTTGGATGGCCGACGATCTTCTGTCATGCGCTTTCGACAGACAGTGAAGGGATGATTGTCAGCTATAACCTGCGTCAGCAGCAGGCCAAAAAAGCCACCGTAGAGGCGCTGAAAAGCCTGAACTACCGTATTGTCGCTATGGGAGATTCCTATAACGACATTGCCATGCTGAAGGTTGCGGATCAGGGATTTCTGTTCAGACCGCCGGAAAATGTCGTTCGTGAATTTCCTGAATTTCCGGTTATCCGTGATTATTTGGTTCTCAAACAACAATTTCAAGAAATGATCACTGATCCATGCTGACCCATCAGACATCCTACCGTGTGATTTACGCGGATACCGATAAAATGGGGTTTGGCTATCATGCCAATTACTTTCGCTGGTTTGAAATCGGACGGGCGGAAATGTTTCGCCATATCGGCATGTCTTACAAGGAAATCGAGGACCATGGATATTTCCTTCCCGTATCGGAACTGCACTGTAAATTTCTATTTCCGGTGCAGTATGATGATCTTCTGATTATAGAAACGGCGCTGGACAACACCATTCGGGGCGGCATCAAATTCGATTATACCGTTTCTTGCGAAAATACTTCCCGGCCCCTGGCCAGAGGTTATACCCGTCACGCATTTCTGGACAAATCCGGAAAAGTCGTCAGGCCCCCTGAGTTTTTTACCCGGCTGATCCGTCAGCAGTCCGGCTTTGCTGAATAATGTCCGCACAGAATTCAGAGCGGATGTCCTTTTTTAAGGAGACATCCGAGGGGCTGCTCATCAATATTTATGTTCAGCCAAGGGCATCGCGAAATAAAATCGTCGGACTTCATAACGGCGCTCTCAAAATTTCCATTCAGGCGGCGCCGGTGGATGATGCCGCCAACCGGATGTGCATCGAATTTTTATCGAAATCGCTTTGTATGTCCCGATCGGCGTTCGACATTGTAAGCGGCCATGCCAGCCGGACAAAACGGGTCTTGCTGCGATGTTTCCAGGCATCGCCGGATGGACGTACTCAGGTAGATAAACGCAAAGATATTCTTGACAGGTTGATCAACCTTGCAGGCGTTGTCAGTCGCTGATGGGCAACGATTCAAAAAACAACTTGACTTCCTTACCGGTTCAAACTAATATGCCTCTAATGTGATGCGGGGTGGAGCAGCCTGGTAGCTCGTCGGGCTCATAACCCGAAGGTCGTTGGTTCAAATCCAGCCCCCGCTACCAAAAAGATAAATAAAGAGCTGAGGGCTTACGTCTTCAGCTCTTTTTTTATTTCCTCATACGAATTTTCTTCAGAGACGCTCATTTTGAGGATATTGTTTCAGTCCATCGCCACTGTGCGGCGCCGTCTTGGGTGTGATACGCCAGATAGCCGTGTTCCAGTGCATATGCCAATGTTGATCTCAGCTTGTGAAGGTCGGTTTTTTCAGATAGATACGGCGTGACGCGCATTGCCAGATCATCGAGAAGCGCATCTGTTTTACACATATCCTTACGCATGTCAATTGGCCATGTTCCCAGCTTTTCAAGTGCGCCGGCCATCATCAAATCGTAGATCATGACGGTTCGCTCCAGATTCACGAGTGGCCAGGCTTCTTCGGCTGAAGCCTCACCGGAAGCCATGCGTTCGGCAATGGTTCCCAGATAGCGGTTAAAATCTTCCTCCCACCGGATCACAATGTTATCCAGAATGCTGCGAGACACGGACGGTGTTTCAACAATAGCGCGATTGGCATGATAGTCCGCCCAGTTGTTGGATAAAATGGTGATGCCGAGTCTATCGGATTCTTCCCGGACACGGGTGCCGGGAAAGGGCGCCAGAAGATGAAATCCGTAAGAAACGCCCAGTGTCTTCAGCCGTTCGCCGAAGGCCAGTGTTTCTTTCAGGGTTTCCGGCGTTTCGCCCGGAAGCCCCAGAATGAATGAGCCGTGCGGCAGCAATCCGGCTTCATTGCACATCCGAACCGCATTTACGACCTGGTCGAGCGTAATTCCCTTGCGAATGGTTTTCAGGATATCTGCGTTTCCGGATTCGATTCCAAAACTGACCGCCTGGCATCCTGCGGCTTTCATGCGTTTGAGGACCTCTACGGAAACTGTATCCACCCTGGCAAAAGATGTCC
>DAIEFO010000200.1 GCA_027325475.1 Desulfobacteraceae bacterium
AACGCTTTCAACGCCTGAATCTGTTTTGGGATGTCCAACAGAAAACTCTCCGTAATCGTTTTGACCAGATTTTCGTCATCCATCAGAAGTTCGAGCATTTCCGACCTGTCCCAGACAGGTGATTCTGTGACCTTTGCCTCAAGGGGTTTTTCCAATTCATGTGATTTTTCCATCCATTCATCCGCAGGACTGTCTGTCGGCAACCATTTCTTCAAACAATCCGCCAACGCCTGCGGTGACACCGGCTTGGATACATAGTCGTTCATGCCGGCCGCAAGACATTGCTCCCGATCTCCCTGCATGGCATGAGCGGTCATGGCAATGATGGGAATATGGAAATTTACAGCCTGAGGGTCACATCTCTTCGCTGCCTGATCCGATTTTTCTTTTTCCTTTTCCCTGATCCGCCGGGTGGCTTCCATTCCGTCCATAACCGGCATCTGCACATCCATCAGAATCAGATCGTAAGGAAGGGATTCCAGTACATTGAGGACTTCGGCGCCATTCGCCACAGCATCTGCCCGCAGTCTCAGTTTTTTCAGGATTCCCAGAGCCACCTGCTGGTTGGTGATATTATCATCGGCAAGCAAAATACGCGCCTTGCTGTTCTCAAAAATGGTCAATGACTCTCTGGCTGTATAGCGAGTAGCGATGGCCCGTTGAGACGGTCTGTCCTGACCGCTCAGCGCCATGGATAAAACCGTCTTCAGCTCCTGGTTTCGTATGGGTTTGGTCACATATGCCGCAAAGCCGATTTTATGAAAGTGTGAGGCATCCCCCCGTATCCCCAGAGATGTCAGCATGACCATCCGGATATCCTTCAGGCGATCGTCCGCCTGAATGCGTCGCCCCAGTGTTTCGCCATCCATGCCCGGCATTTGCATGTCAATCACAGCGATACGGAAGGGATCGTTCTCATCCAGCGCCTTCTCAAGCGCCTGGAGCGCCCCTGGGCCATCCTTCGCCTCGACCGGACACATGCCCCAGGAAGCCAAGCGGATGACCAGGATTTCGCGGTTGGTGGCATTATCGTCCACAATCAGCACGCGTACACCGATCAAATCGGCAGGCGGGATACTTGTGATTTCCTTGGCCTGTCTGGCCAGACGCGCCGTGAACCAGAACTCGGAACCCTTCCCTTCTTCGCTGTTCACCCCCATGTGGCCTCCCATCAGCTCGGCCAGTTGTTTGGAAATGGCCAGTCCCAGACCGGTGCCACCGTATTGCCGCGTGACAGAGCTGTCCACCTGACTGAACTTGTTGAAGAGAAGGCTGATTTTGTTTTCCGGAATGCCGATGCCCGTATCACTCACCGAAAAGCGCAGCAGCACATTGTCTTCGCTTTCTTCCAGCAGCGAAACGCGGATGGTCACTTCACCCTCATGGGTGAACTTGACGGCGTTACCCGTCAGGTTGGTGAGTATCTGGCGCAACCGGCCCGGATCGCCGCGCAGCAGCGTGGGAACATTCAGATCGACAGAACAGATCAGTTCCAACCCCTTCTGGTAAGACCGCACGGCCAGTGTTGCAGCAAAATCGTCCATCAGGCTTGACAGATCAAAGTCCAGTATCTCCAGATCAAGTTTTTTCGCTTCGATCTTGGAGAAATCCAGAATATCATTGATGAGGCCGAGCAGCGATTCTCCACTGGCATTCACAATTTCGGCATAACGCCGCTGCTCATCATTTAATTCCGTATCCAGCAGCAGGCCGATCATGCCGATGATACCGTTCATCGGGGTTCTGATTTCATGGCTCATATTTGCCAGAAATTCACTTTTGGCCGCATTGGCCATTTCTGCCTGGGCGGCCATGTCATTGGCGCGGGCGGTGGCTTCCTCAAGAATGATGTTGATTCTCTGGAGCTCTGTTTCCGCCTGCTTGCGTTCGGTAATATCGCGAAGAATACCCACAGCGTGCCAG
Organism: Desulfobacteraceae bacterium; assembly: GCA_027325475.1. Taxonomy (GTDB): domain Bacteria; phylum Desulfobacterota; class Desulfobacteria; order Desulfobacterales; family Desulfatirhabdiaceae; genus RAAP-1. The sequence continues at coordinate 1,924 of DAIEFO010000200.1, forward strand.
CCATTGCCCATGTGGACAGCGGAAAGCGAAAGCTGAATGGATATCTCCATACCGTTTTTTCGGATGGCTTCCAGATCAAGCGTCTTTCCTATGGCAGCGCCCTGCCCTGTCTGCTGAAACCCTGGGTAGGCAGCGCGATGCGCTTCGTGGTAACGTGAAGGCACAATAAACGCGTGCAGTTCCTTCCCGACAGCCTCAGCATTTTTGTAGCCAAGAATGCGTTCGGCTGCCGGATTCCAGAAAGAGATGCGGCCATCCGGATTCATCATGATAATGGCATCCTGGGCGGAGTCTGTCAGGGCGCGCAGACGGGCTTCGCTCTCCCGGAGCGATTCCTCAGCCTGCTTGCGCTGCGTAATGTCCTGAAAGCAGATAACCGCGCCGACAACCTTTCCGTTATCGGCAATCGGCCGGCTGGAATAGGATATCGGAAAGATACTGCCGTCCTTGCGGTAAAAAAACTCATCGTCTCCCTGATGAATGGTACCGTCGTTGCAGACCATGCAGATGGGACACTCATTTTCCGGGTAAGGCTGTCCGTCTGCTTTCACGGGATGCGTCAGATCATGAAGATTCTCGTCAATCAGTTCTTCAGCCGTAAATCCCAGTATGTTACCGGCTGCCGGATTGACGAATGTCACCATCCCGTTAATATCAACGCCACAAATCCCCTCCCCGGCAGACGCCAGCAGCAGACGGTTCTGGCTGCTGATCCGCGTCATTGCAAGCTGCCTGCTGTGAAGCAGCATCAAAGCTCCCAGCAATGTGATGATCAACGCCGTGAAAGCCCCTATCCACGGCCAGTACTGTTGCCACATATCCAGCCAGCTCATCTGCCCATAGTGTTCGTAGGGCGGCATCCGCAGCTCGCGCAGGCAGTCATGGACGCCGGCATAGTTCAGGCAGATGTTCCATCCCCCGCTTTGTGCGGCTACGGCGGCAGGAGAATCGTCCGGCATATTCAGCAGCGCCACACTCACGTCGTGTGAGAGCTCGTCTGGTGTGCCGGAAAGTTTTGCAAACGGCCATTCGGGATAGAGGCGCGTACTGCACAAATAGGGAAAGGCGGATGTGGGTACGGACGACGCATCGGTGGGAATGACCCGAATTTCATCCATGCGGATTTCGCCATTGGCGGCCATGCGCTCAAGCGTATCGGTGCGCACGGTTCCGATATCCGCTTCACCGGACAGAACCGCACGAACCACTGCAGGGTGAGAATTCAGGAAGGATAATCGCGCGCAGTCCCGTTCAGGATTCATTCCTGCGGCTCTGAATTCACGCAAAGCCATGAGCCATCCACCAAATGATGTCTGTCTTACAGCGGCAAAGCGCTGGCCGCGGGCATCCTGCAATTGATGCAGGTCATTGCGACCGGCTCTGCAAAATATAACGCCGCCGAATTCCGACACGATCTGTGTCCCCACCCGGTTTCGCAGGGTCAGTGTCCGCGTAATTCCGTATTTTACCTCCAGATTCACATATATCGCAGGGTTACAGATCAGAAAATCAATGGATGCGTTTTGAACTGCCGGTTTGATATCCCTGAATTTAAGCGGTATCAGAACGAAATGACGGCCGGGCAACTCCTTGTCCAGATATGCCATTGTGGGTTGCCACATTTCATTGCATATCCCTATCCCCTTATGCGCCAGAACACCAATACGGATTGTCTTCTCAACCGGCGCCGGCAAGGGATGCTCCGCCAGACCCGGCAATGCGGCCATCACAGTGAAAACGATCAGAAAAAAGATTATCGTCCGTTGCAGGTATTTCATACCGCTCCATGGAATTGTCCACTGATGATGCAGGTGGTTATATCGTTTTTCATCAATTCTGGATATTTTTGATATATAACCTGTATGATCTCGTTTATACAGGTTCTGATATTTCTGCAAGTGCTGCTTGACTTTTGGCAGATATTGGTGTTTAAAGCGCCCCATGAACAGTTGGATAGCTATCACCATACTTGGCATTATCGAGGGCATTACGGAGTTTATACCGGTTTCCTCCACCGCCCACCTGCTGATTGCAGAGCACTGGCTGCCGCGTCAGACCGATCTTTTCAACATTGTCATTCAGAGCGGCGCGGTGATCGCCGTGCTGCCGCTGTTTCCGGAAAGGCTTCACCAGTTCATTTTCCGCTGGCGCGAGAAAAATACCAGGGATTATGCGCTCAAGCTTATGCTGGCTTTTGTCATTACTGGAATATTCGGGCTCTGGCTGGATAAGGCGGGCTTCAAACTTCCCGAGACGCTTCAGCCGATCGCCTGGGCGATGCTGCTGCTGGGTATCGGATTTCTGATCGTCGAACGATGGCTCCGCGGACGTCCTCTTACGGATTCCGTCACCTGGACGGTGGCTGTCGCAGTGGGCGTCGGACAATTGGCCGCCGCCGTATTTCCCGGTCTTTCCCGTTCCGGCGCCACCATCCTGCTGAGCCTGATGCTGGGCTTAAGCCGCCCGGCGGCGACGGAATTCTCGTTTCTGGTTGGCATCCCCACCATGCTGGCGGCTGGCGGACTCAAGATTTTTGAGGCGCTTTTCCGCGCTCATTCCGGCGCTCCCCCTGAAAACTGGGGTTTTGTACTGCTGGGGTTTGCAGTATC
>DAIEFO010000201.1 GCA_027325475.1 Desulfobacteraceae bacterium
CCATATCCAGCATGACGCCATATTGAATGCTGGATAAAGCGGCGATATAAAGACTTCCCCTGCGGAAAATCATGAGGCTCGCATACACGATAATCAGCAGGTATAAAAAAGAAAAAATACTTGAGTAACAACCTGTCGCGAATATGATCAATGAGACGATCACAGTGTCCAGACTGATCTGGAGATAGGCAAAGCGCAGCAGGCTGACAGCCCGGGAAATCTGAACGGCGTATCCAATGGACAGCATGAACACGCCGGCGATAATGCCATACAAAAACAGCAAGGGGGGATACATGGAATTGAGCTGCTGTCCGTATTGAACGATGATCGTCGATCCCAGCAGGAAAATAGTGAAAAAAATTCTGAAAAACATCAGCCATTTTATTTTCACCAGCAGATCAGGTTCATCACAGGCAGCAGGGTTCATGGATATTCCAGTACAGGGAAAAACGACAGGCAGTGCAGTATGATTACAGGTCTTCACGCAACCTCACCATGCGCTTTGCGGCTGAAAACGCATGATGTGCGACACCGGCTTTGAAATGGCGGCTTATCCTGAAATCGCGCCCGCCAGTTTGAAAATGGGCAGATACATGGACACCACTAGCCCGCCGATGGTAACGCCCAGAAATACCAGCATAAAGGGTTCGATCAGAGATGTAAGATTTTCGACGGCCTGATCCACTTCTTCGTCATAAAAATCGGCAATTTTGCTCAGCATGGCATCCAGCGCACCCGTAGATTCTCCCACCGAAATCATCTGACATACCATCGGGGGAAAAACGCCGCTTTCAGAAAGCGGCTCCGCCATCGTCTGGCCTTCTGCAATGGATGACCGCACATCATAAAGCGCCATTTCGATGGTTTTATTGCCGGATGTCTTGGCCGTAATATCCAGCGCGTCCAGAATGGCAACCCCGCTGGACAGCATCGTACCCATCGTGCGCGTAAACTTGGCTACCGCAACTTTTCGAATCAGCATTCCGATCACCGGAAGAAACAGCACCAGCTTGTCCACCACAATCCGGCCCTTGGGCGTTTTATAAAAACGTCTGAACGCGATGAAAAATAAAACCATGAAGCCGAGAATGTACAAAATCTTGCTTTTCACGAAATTGCTCATGTTGACGACAATCTGGGTCGGCAGGGGCAGCGCTTTACCGAAATCAGCGAACATCTGCTGAAAAACGGGAATAACGAACACCAAAATGACCGTAAGAACAAGAAAGGCAATAATCAGGGTGACAATCGGATAGGTCATGGCCCCTTTGACTTTGCCCTTGAGTTTTGCCGCTTTTTCCATGTATCCGGAAAGGCGCTTCAATATGGTGTCCAATATACCGCCAGCCTCTCCGGCGGCAATCATGTTGACAAACAGATCATCGAAGTGACGGGGATACTTTTTCAGAGAGTCTGCAAGAGTACTGCCGCTTTCAACCGATTCCTTGATTTCCTTGAGCATGTTCCTGAAGGATTTTTTTTCCTGCTGGCTGTACAAAATATCCAGACACTGCACAATGGGCAAGCCCGCGTCAATCATGGTGGAAAACTGCCTGGCAAACACAATGATATCTTTTTCGACAATGGCAGGCTGAAAAATCGTGATGTTTTCAAAAAGGTCTTTGGGTTTTAACTTGATCTTGGTTGGAGTGATGTGGTTTTTCGCCAGTTGAGATCGCACCGCCGTCTCATTGGCGGCTTCAGTCTCTCCTTTTCTGACCTGACCTTTAGTGTTTTTACCAACCCACTGAAATACTGGCATGGTTCCCTCCCACTCTATCTTTCAAGATAACTGAACGGTCAACTTCCCAGATATGCCTTTACAATACTCTCGTCCTGCTGCAGGCTCTGGCCGTCACCTTCCATAACGATACACCCTGTTTCCAGCACATAACCGTAATCCGCAAGTTTCAAAGCCGTCTTTGCGTTTTGTTCCACCAGAAGGATGGTCACGCCATCGTCGTTCAACTGCCGGATGACCCGCATGATCTCCTGCACCAGAAACGGGGCAAGCCCCATGGACGGTTCATCCAGAAGGAGCAGGCGGATATCGGACATCAACGCCCTGCCCATCGCCAGCATCTGCTGCTCTCCGCCGGAAAGAAGCCCCGCGTCCTGTTTCTGACGTTTTTTTAAAATCGGAAACAATTCAAATATCCGGTCTATCCGCTGCTGGCGGACGCGATTATCTTTCAGAGTAAAAGAACCCAGATCCAGGTTTTCACGAATGCTCATCCCTTTGAAAATTCGCCGACCTTCAGGAACATGAATCAACCCGCTGCGTACAATATCGTGTGCGGGATCCCGTGAAATGTCTTTTCCCATGAATTCAACGGAACCGGAAGCACTTTTTACCAATCCGGAAATGGTTTTAAGCGTCGTACTCTTTCCCGCACCGTTAGCGCCCAGCAGCGTTACGATCTGCCCTTTCTGAACCGTCAGACTGACACCGCGCAGGGCATGAATCCGTCCGTAATATGTTTCAACATGATGCAGCTTCAGGACCGTTTCACTCATGCGGCCACATTTTCGTCCTTTCCAAGATAGGCTTCAATCACATGGGGATCGTTTTTAACATCATCCGCAGTTCCCTCGGCAATCTTGTGACCATAATCGATCACATAAATCCACTCCGATATCTTCATTACCAGCCCCATGTCATGTTCGATCAAAAGAACGGTGATTCCAAGCTCATCGCGGATGCGGTGTATCAACTGCACCAACCGCTCCTTTTCATCATAGTTGAGACCTGCGGCAGGTTCATCGAAGAGAATCAGCCGGGGACGGGTCGCCAGCGCCCTGGCCCATTCCACACGACGCTGATCGCCATAAGGAAGATTGTTGGCATAGCGGTCTTTCTGATCGAGAATGCCCACAAATTCCAGACAGTCTTCACTGACCTTTCGGATCAACGCCTCTTCCCGACGCTGGAAATCGGGTCTGAACAACGCGCCCACAACCCCGGCGGATGTTCTGCAGTGCATACCGGACATCACATTTTCCAGCACGGTCATGTTTTTAAACAGACGCAGATTCTGAAACGTTCTGGCCAAACCTCCCTGCGTGATCTTATGGGGTTTCCGGCGTGCAATGGAACGGTCTGCGAACAGGATATCCCCGTCATTGGGACGATAAAATCCTGTCAGACAATTGAACACCGATGTCTTTCCCGCACCGTTCGGCCCAATCAGGCTCACAATAGCATTTTCTTCCACCGCAAAACTGAGGGAATCAATCACCTTGAGACCGCCAAAACTCAGGTTTATTTTTTTGACCTCCAAAAGCGCCATGACTTGTCCTTCACCCATTTACGAAACCATCAATATCTGGATAGCAATGCAGAAACCGGACATTCGCTCTGTCTTACCGTCAGTTTCTACGTTCCGGCCATATTCCCTGAGGTCTGTACAGCATGATGATGAGCATCACAATCCCGAATACCAGAATCCTCATGGTGCCGATCGCACGAAATACTTCCGGAAAAAAAACCAGTGCCAGCGCTCCTATAATCACGCCGGGAATCTTTCCCATGCCGCCGAATACAACCCCCAGCAGGATCAGCACAGACTGGCTGAACGTAAATGTTTCCGGCGAAATGGCTGTCATCTTGGCCGCAAAAAAACATCCGGCGATACCCGCAAAAACCGCTCCAATAACATATGCACACAACTTCACCGCCACACGATCGATGCCCATGGCCTCAGCCGCATCTTCATCTTCACGGACATACTGCCAAGCCCTGCCCAATCTGGAATGCTGAAGCCTGTAAGCAGCAAACACCGCAATGACCGCCAAAATCAAAAACGCATAATAATAATGGTATATCTGATTCAGCTCCACACCGAAAAAAACCGGGCGATTGATGCCGATAAGACCGCTGGCGCCCCCGGTTATTTTCAAATTTCTGGCGGCGATTCTGACAATCTCGCCAAATCCCAGGGTGACAATCGCCAGATAATCACTGCGAAGTCTCAGCGTCGGTCCACCGATAATGACGCCCGCCAGAGACGCCAGGACAATCGCGCAAGGGATGGTCAACCAGAAATTGACGCCGAAATGGGATGTCAGGATTCCGGTAGTATAGGCGCCTACCGCGAAAAATGCGGCATATCCCAGATCCAGGAGCCCCGCGTATCCGACAACGATATTCAGTCCAAGACACAGAACGACATAAAACCAGGCGTTGCTCAACACTTCGAGAATATAGTTATTGGCGATCAGAGGGATGCCTGCCAACAGCACCGCCAAAGCGGCATATCCGAATTTACGGTATGGATACAGACGGTTCATCCATAAACGCAGATGCGGCGAAACATGATCGTCTATAGAAGATGCTGCCGGCAATTTCGGCTCAGCCGACGGATTTCGGGATTTCATCTGATTCACATCCTTTCTATCTCGGTTCTGCCCAAAAGACCGGTCGGCTTAAACACCAGCAGTAAAATCAATATACCGAATGCAAACACATCCTTCCATTCACTGCCCACAAAAGAAATCTGCGTCCCGAACGATTCCAGCATCCCAAGAACAA
>DAIEFO010000202.1 GCA_027325475.1 Desulfobacteraceae bacterium
TAGACACCGACGCTGCGATGATAATGAGATGCAGCTCAAACGCTGCATGCAGGTTTTTGGGAGTCGTCATTTTTCATGTCAACAGAACCACATATAGAAACAACAGCGCCCCATCATCTGACCCTGCCGGATATTCACCTGGCGAGACAGCTTTTTGGGGAACACAACGCCCACCTGGACAAGATTGCAGACTCCCTCGATGTGAAAATTCACACCCGCGGCAATACCGTTATGATTCAGGGAGAACCCCATGCCGAAGGGCTGGCTCGTAATATCATTGAACAGCTCTACGATTTGATAACGACAGGTTACGCCATATATCCGTCGGACATCGATTATGCCGTCCGGGTTCTTAGTTCCAATGACAGCGCCAAACTGAAAGACATCTTTCTCGATACGGTTTTTATTACCTCCCAGAAACGTCCTATCGCTCCTAAAAGCCAGTCGCAAAAAGATTATATCGATGCCATGCGGGCGCATGATATTGTGTTCGGCATCGGTCCCGCAGGCACCGGAAAGACCTATCTGGCGATGGCAATGGCGGTATCGGAGCTTACCAAAGGAAATGTCCGGCGGATTATTCTGACACGTCCTGCGGTCGAAGCCGGTGAAGCGCTGGGATTTTTGCCCGGAGATTTGTCTGAAAAAGTGGACCCCTACCTCAGGCCGCTCTATGACGCATTGCACGATATGATGCGATTTGAAAAAGCCTCCAGTCTTATCCAGCAAGGCGCTATTGAAGTAGCACCCATTGCTTTTATGAGGGGTCGAACCCTCAACGATGCGTTCATTATCCTGGATGAAGCCCAAAATACCACTTCCGAGCAGATGAAAATGTTTTTAACCCGTATCGGTTTTAATGCCAAAGCTGTTATTACCGGGGATATCACTCAAATTGACCTGCCTTCCCAGAAGCCTTCCGGTTTAATCGAAGCCAAAAAAATACTTCAGAATATCAGCGGTATCCGATTTGTTTTTTTCAGCAAGGAAGATGTGGTTCGACACCGTCTGGTGCAGGATATCATCAAAGCGTACGAAGACGTAGAGATTAAAAGGCCGCACTAGCATGGAAAAATTCAAAGGGAAACTGCTTGTTTTTCTGAATACCAGCTCTTCTGTCAAATGGATACTGTTATCTGGAATTACCGCCGTTTTTTTGACACTGCTGTATCCCAACCTGATCCATGAGCAAATTTCCTACAAACTGGGAGATGTGGTTCAAAGAGATGTCAAGGCACCCAGGGATTTTCTGGTTGAAGATGCGGAAGCCACAGAACTGAACCGCCGCAAGGCCGTGGATGAGGTGCTGGCGGTTTATGATCTGGATTCAACGCTTGCTTCGTCCCTGTCACGAAAAGTCAGAAAAGCTTTTGATCTTGTCCGCCGGGCTGTTGAAATTGGGAAAGCATCTGAGACATCCAGACCGTCCGGAACAGCGGCATCTGCATTGCCTGCCAGCAAGTTAACGCTTCGTGACCGTATGGGAGAATTGAAACCTAAATTTGAAGAAGCCATCGGTTTTTCAGTCAGTGATGGCGCCTACAGCATTCTTGAAAAAGAGCAATTCTCAAAATCCATCGAAGACCTCATCGTCCGTATCCTGACCACCATACTTGCTAATGGCGTTGTGGCCAATAAAGATGTTCTGTTGCGGGAAACGGATAAGGGCATCATTCTCCGGGATATCGAAACTCTCTCCGAAAGCGTTGCCATCCGGTTGAAATCATTTTATGAACTGGATCAGGCCAAAACCATGGTGCGCGTGGTCGGTGCCCCCATGCTGAATGACATCAATTACAACCTCAGAAACCTGATCGTGGATTTTGTGCAGGAGCTGATTCAACCCAATATCACATTCAACCGCAAGGAAACTGAAGAAAGACGTAAAAAAGCCTATGACAGCGTCAAGCCTGTACTCTACAAGATCAAAGCGGGTGAAATGCTGCTCCGGGAAGGCGAACGGGTGACGTCTGCACAGCTTGTCAAGATCAATGCGCTTCGATCCCAGGAAAAGCAGCATCTGAAACTCTCGATTGGGATCGGCGCCGCCATGACGATGGTCTGTTTGCTGATCATCATTTATCTGCTGCTCAATTTCAATAAAAGCCTCTCTCGTGAAAATCTGAATCGAAATCTGCTGTTTTTGTCTGCGCTTATCGTCATGTTTTTCCTGATGGCGCGGTTTTCCGTTACCTTGTCAGAAACATTGGCCCAGAATACATCCTCCGGCATTAACTTGTCGTCCATGCTGCTGGGGGTTCCCATGGCCTCCGGTTCCATGACGGTGTGCCTTTTCATGGGGCTGAATGTTGCAACGGCCTTTGGACTGATTCTCTCTGTGGCAACGGCGTTTATTTTTCAGAACCGATTCGATATTTTCGTTTATTTTCTGCTGAGCGGTCTTGCTGCGGCGTATTGCATGCAACACTGCCGGGAACGAAAGGTATTTATCAAGGCCGGAATCCGGGTCGCTCTTTTAAACATCGGGCTGGCGTCGGCCGTTACGTTTCTAAGCCCCAATTTTTATTTGCTGGAGCTTCTTTGGAACTGGGTATTCGCTTTTATAGGGGGTATAGGCTCCGGCATTATCGCCGCTGGTTTGACCCCGATGATCGAACTTGCCTTTGATTTCACGACAGATATCAAGCTTCTTGAGCTCTCCAATCTCGATTGCCCCATCCTGCGCAAACTCATGATCGAGGCGCCGGGCACCTATCATCACTCGGTGGTGGTAGGCTCCATGGTGGAAGCTGCCGCCTCCGAAATCGGGGCCAATCCCCTGATGGCCAAAGTCTGCGGTTATTATCACGATATCGGCAAGGTCAAAAAACCCCTGTATTTTGTCGAAAATCAAATGGGATGCAAGAACAAGCACGACAAGCTCGCGCCGTCCATGTCTCGCCGCATCCTGATCGCTCACGTGAAGGACGGTGTGGAACTGGCGAAAACACATAAATTAGGGCAGAAAATCGCGGATACCATTCAGCAGTCTCACGGCACCAGTCTGATGAGTTTTTTTTATGAAAAAGCCAAATTACTCAAAGGCGAAAAAGAAATCCAGATGGATGATTACCGGTATCCTGGGCCCAAACCCCAAACCCGTGAGGCAGGGCTTCTGATGCTGGCCGATGTGGTAGAGGCTGCATCCCGGACACTGGACAATCCGACGCCTGCCAGAATCCAGGGACTGGTTCAAAAGCTGATCAACAAGGTATTTTCGGATGGACAGCTCGATAATTGCGAGTTGACACTGAAAGACCTGAACTGCATTGCCAAAACATTCAACAAGATCCTTAACGGTATTCATCATCACCGGATAGAATACAGTGACACTCTGGTATTGATCAACGGAAAGGCAAAAGATGGGCGTTCTGATAACCAACCGGCAAAACCGGAAAAAGATACCCCGAAAGATCCTCGAACAAACGGCTCAGATCATCTTAAACGACTTGGGCTATCCTGATCACGAGCTATCGCTTGTGATCGTCAACGACATTCAGATAACGGCCATCAATCAGGAATATCTGCACCATGAAGGCCCCACTAACGTCATTTCGTTTCCCATGCAAGAAGGCGACTATACCGAGGTATCGCCATTTCTACTCGGAGATGTTGTGATTTCCATAGATACCGCCGAAAAAGAAGCGATACAGGCGGATATTTCCGTGAGGCAACGCCTGATCGAGCTTCTGATTCATGGAATGCTGCATCTGGCCGGTTATCATCATGAAACCAGTCCGGATGAAACCCAAAAAATGGAAGCTCGCTCTAAAACTTTACTGGAGAGGGTTCAGCAATCGATTCCGAAATCTGGAGTCCGGTTTTTATGGGAATAAGGAAAAATTCATGTATCTGGTTACTGCTCAGCAAATGCAAGAGATAGACCGCACCGCCATCAAAACATTTGGACTTCCTGGAAGCGTGTTGATGGAAAACGCCGGCAGGAGCGCCGCGGATATTCTTATTGAAACGTTTCCGGATATTCGCAAGCAGCATGTCGGCGTTGCCGCCGGAAGAGGAAATAACGGCGGCGACGGCTTTGTCATTGCCCGCTGTCTGTCTTGTGCGGGTATCGCCGTCACGGTTTTTCTGCTGGCGAAAAGCTCTCAGGTCAAGGGAGATGCTGCGGCCAATCTGGATTTACTGTATCCGCTGAATGTTCGCGTGGTTGAAATCCTGGATAACGCCGCGTTTGTACAGGAACAACCAGACATGCGGTGCTGTGACGTTTGGGTGGACGCGCTCTTAGGCACCGGCCTCAATGCCGATGTCACCGGGCTTTATAAAGATGTTATCGACTTTATCAATGCACAGTCGTGTCCGGTTCTGGCTGTGGATATTCCATCCGGCTTGAATGCAGATACCGGCAGCCCCTGTGGCGTATGTATCCGGGCGCATACCACAGTCACCTTTGGGTGCGCTAAAATCGGTCATATGATGTTTCCCGGCGCTGAATTCAGTGGCCGGCTGAAAATTGTGGATATTGGCATTCCTCCCCATATCGTTTTGGGAACTGCACCATC
>DAIEFO010000203.1 GCA_027325475.1 Desulfobacteraceae bacterium
TCCGGTACAGTTTGTTTTTTCCGGAAAGGCGCATCCACGCGACACGGAAGGCAAGGATTTAATCAAACGCCTGATAGAGTTCGCCCGAAACCCCAGCGTCCGCCGACGGATCGTATTTCTGGAAGACTATGACATACATATCGCCCGTCATCTGGTTCAGGGCGCGGATGTCTGGCTCAACACCCCGAGACGTCCGTTCGAAGCCTGTGGCACATCCGGCATCAAGGCCGCCATGAACGGTGTGCTGAATGTCAGCATTATGGACGGCTGGTGGGATGAAGGCTACTGCTCCGATTGTGGATGGCAGATCGGTGATGGTTTTGACCATACGGATCCGGGATATCAGGATCTGCTGGACAGCCGTTCTCTTTACAGCGTCCTCGAAAATGAGGTTATTCCCTGTTTTTACGACAGGGACAAGGGCGGAATGCCTTTAGAATGGATCCGGATGATGAAATCTTCCATGAAAATGGCCATGCAGCATTTCAGCAGTCAGCGAATGGTTAATGATTATCATGAACGATTTTATATCCCTGCAGCCCGGCAGACCCGAACGCTTCTGGAAAATGACGCAGAAACGGCAAGACAGTTGTACTCCCGGCATGCACGCCTCCGGTCCTGCTGGAAGCAGATACACATCATGGCCCCGGTGGTTATGAACCCTAAGAAATATTACCGGATTGGGGATGCGTTCCGGGTGACAGCCGCCGTTCATTTAGGAACGCTCGCCCCTGTTGACGTGGATGTCGAGCTGTGTGTGGGCGTTCCCAGAACCATCGACGAGCTTGACAGCGTTCAGACGGATATCATGACCGTGAGCAGCGATTTGGGGAACGGCCAGTACCTGTACGCCTGTACCACCACCTGCGCCATGTCCGGCCGCCTGGCGTTCACCGCACGGGTAATGCCGCATGGAGACGGATGGATCAAGTTCACGCCAGGCCTGATTACCTGGGCGTAAGGAATTCACAATCCATGACATTGAGCATATATATTCATATCCTTCACACAACAGGACTCTGTAATTATGCCATCATCTCGAAACCCCCGGATTCTGATTGTAACCCCTGAAGTCACCTATCTGCCGAACCGCATGGGCAGTCTTGCTTCCTATCTGACTGCCAAGGCCGGAGGACTCGCGGATGTCTCCGCGGCGCTGGTGAATGCGCTGTTTGACCAAGGGGCGGATGTTCATGTTGCCATGCCCGACTATCGGGCGATNTTCAGCGAAGGCATGGCGCCCTTCCTGCGGAAAGAGCTTCAGGCCATAAAGAACAAGATGCCACAAGACCGGATACATCTGGCTGAAGATCGCGCTTTTTTTTACAAAAACCGCGTCTATTCAGATTACTGGATGGAAAACATCAAAATGGCGCTGGCGTTTCAGCGGGAAGTCATCAATAATATCGTCCCCCGTGTACAGCCCGATCTGATCCACTGCAACGACTGGATGACGGGTCTGATTCCCGCCATGTCCCGGCAACTGGGAATTCCCTGTCTGTTTACCATTCACAATATTCACACCATGAAAACCTATCTGTGGCAGATTGAAGACCGGGGCATCGACGCGGCGTATTTCTGGGAATACCTGTATTATGAGCATATGGCGACAGACTACGAGGAAACCCGTGAAACCAATCCCGTTGACTTTTTGGCCAGCGGTATTTTTGCTGCGCACTTTGTCAACACGGTGAGCCATACATTTCTGATGGAAGTCGTGGAGGGCCGCCATGACTTTGTCGAAAAATCCATTCAGTGGGAACTGGCCAACAAATGGAACGCAGGATGCGCGGTCGGCATTTTAAATGCTCCGGATCCCGCATTCAATCCCCAGCATGATAAAAGCCTGGTTGATACCTACGGGCCGGAGGATGCCGTTTCCGGAAAAAAACGCAACAAAGTGGCGCTGCAAAAGCAATTGGGGCTGACTCTCAGTGACAGCGCACCGCTGTTTTTCTGGCCGTCCCGTCTGGACAGCATCCAGAAAGGCTCCCAGCTTCTGGCGGATATCCTTTATGAGGTTATATCCCGATACTGGGAAGACGGTCTGCAGGTTGTTTTTGTAGCCAGCGGAGAATATCAGCAGCACTTTAGAGACATCGCTCAGTTTCATAACATCCGCAACCGCGTTGCGGTGTGTGATTTCAGCGAAGATCTGGAACATCTGGCATATGCCGCCTCCGATTTTATCCTGATGCCATCCCTGTTTGAACCTTGCGGCCTGCCGCAGATGATCGCGCCCATTTACGGATCGCTGCCGGTGGTTCACGATACCGGGGGGCTGCATGACACCATTTCCCATCTGGATGTGCCCAGGCATACAGGCAACGGCTTTGTATTTCAATATTATGACACCGCCGGCCTTTCCTGGGCCATCGATGAGGCCATGGCGTTTTACCGGCTTCCCGAAACCGTCCGGCAGCCTGAAGTCCAGCGCATCATGACTGAAAGCGCTGCATGTTTCAACCATCCGGTAACAGCCAGACAATACATCGATCTGTATGAAAAAATGCTTCAACGGCCTTTGATCCGATAAGGCAAGACATCATCACACCATCAACTGGAGAATTGCACGAATGACCGAATTTACCTATCAGGAGATGTTTCCGCTGGGAGCGGACACCACCGAATACCGTCTGCTGACCACAGACTTTGTTTCAGAGGGTTCTTTTGACGGCGGCCCTGTTGTGAAAATCGCCCCTGACGGCCTCACGCTGATCGCCGATCAGGCATTTACAGATGTCGCCCATCTGCTGCGGACAAACCACCTGCGTCAACTGGCCAAAATTTTATCCGATCCTGAAAGTTCCGCCAATGACCGTTATGTGGCGCTTGAAATGCTGAAAAACGCCGTTATTTCGGCGGAAGGTGAATATCCCATGTGTCAGGACACCGGCACCGCCGTGATCATGGGAAAAAAAGGCCAGCAGATATGGACAGGATATTCCGATGAGGAAGCCCTTTCCCGCGGTGTTTATAACGCCTATACCCGGAATAACCTCCGGTATTCACAAAATGCACCGCTGACGATGTATGCGGAAAAAAACACGGGATGCAACCTGCCTGCCCAGATCGATCTTCTGGCCGTTCAGGGAGACGCCTATAAATTTCTTTGTGTCGCCAAAGGCGGCGGGTCCGCCAACAAGACCTATCTGTTCCAGGAAACCAAAGCGGTGCTGTCTCCCGACAAGCTTCCGGAATTTCTCAAAGCCAAAATGAAAAGCCTGGGCACCGCGGCATGCCCGCCTTACCATCTGGCCTTTGTCATCGGCGGCACGTCCGCTGAAACCGTGCTGAAAACCGTCAAGCTGGCTTCCGCCGGTTATCTGGATACATTGCCGGACAAGGGAAACGCCTTGGGGCATGCTTTCAGGGACAAGGAGCTGGAAGCCGTCCTGCATCAAATGTCGCGGGATATCGGCTTGGGCGCACAATTTGGCGGTGTGGCTTTCTGTCATGATGTCCGGGTCATCCGGATGCCCAGACACGGCGCCTCCTGCCCTATCGGCATGGGGGTGAGCTGCAGCGCTGATCGCAATGTCAAGGCCAAAATCACGCGCGACGGCGTTTTTCTGGAAAAACTGGAAACCAACCCCGCCCGGTTTCTTCCGGAACCCGGAGGCGGCGCCGATGATGCGGTTCATATCGATCTGAACCGGCCCATGAAGGAAATCCGTGAGACGCTCAGCCGCTATCCGGTAGCCACACGCCTTCTGTTGTCCGGAAAAATTGTCGTGGGCAGAGACATCGCTCATGCCAAATTAAAAGAACGGCTTGACGCTGGCCAGGATCTGCCGGAATATTTTAAAAATCACATCATCTATTACGCCGGCCCCGCCAAAACGCCCGAAGGCAGGGCTTCCGGTTCTTTCGGGCCGACCACAGCCGGCCGGATGGATCCCTATGTGCCGCTGTTTCAGGAACGCGGCGGTTCCATGGTCATGCTGGCCAAAGGCAATCGCACACAGGGCGTGACTGATTCGTGTAAAAAATTCGGCGGGTTTTATCTGGGCTCCATCGGCGGCCCTGCCGCCAGACTGGGCAGAGACTGCATCACTCACATTGAAACCCTGGAGTATCCGGAACTGGGAATGGAAGCCATCTTCATGATTACCGTGAAAGATTTTCCGGCCTTCATCATTGTGGATGACAAAGGAAATGACTTTTTTTCCAAACTGATGGCGCCCTAAGGCGACACTATGCCATGATCCTTTTGAAAAACCGCTGATCATAACGGATTTGGCGATTTATTGTGTTTTCAGTAAATTGAATTTGACAAAATATCTTCTTTAATGTTGACGGTCTCGTAAAAAATCAATTTTCGGACAACTTCGTAAAACGTTCGCAGGCAAGGCGCGCAAATCCTGAGGCGTGAGGTGTACTTTTGGGTGCACCTCAACGACGAAGGATGCAACGCAGCATCCGGACTTTTTACGAAGCCGTCAATTTTATCGCCTCAACGCAAATCACCCTGTATATTCAGCCACTTCGCGAGCGCCGTGAAGACATGCCCCCGA
>DAIEFO010000204.1:0-4259 GCA_027325475.1 Desulfobacteraceae bacterium
GGCTTGCGATTACAAGTGGTATCATCGCCCAGCACAGCGGAACGATAAATGTCGAGAGTCAGTTGGGGCAGGGAAGTACGTTCATCATTCGATTGCCCTTCCATCAGGATGCCGTCAGTGCGTGATATTTCTGATACCCCGCGCATTCTCGTCGTGGACGATGAGATCAATATTTGCAAAAACTGCGAGAAAATTCTCTCCCGGATGGACTATGAAGTATCGATTGCCATAGACGGCCAGGAAGCGCTCTCCCTGATGGAATCCCAGTCCTTTGATGTGGTGGTGACAGACTTGAAGATGAGCCGTATGGGCGGAATGGAAGTGCTTCGACGCGTCATGGAAAAAGCTCCGGACATCCGGGTCATCGTCATGACCGGTTATGCCTCGGTGTCCTCCGCCGTTGAAGTCATGAAAATCGGCGCCTTTGATTATCTTCCCAAGCCTTTTACCCCTCATGAACTGAGGTCCGTCGTGCTTCAGGCAGTTACGGACCGTATGGCGCACCGGCGCCAGAATCGACGAGCGGAAACCGCCGGAAGACCCAGCCCGTCCATTGCCCATCAACTCGTGGGAACCAGCCCTCAGATTCAGAAAGTGATTTCCATGATTCAGAAAGTGGCGCCGACAGACGCCACCGTGCTGGTGTGCGGTGAAAGCGGCACCGGAAAGGAACTGGTTGCACGGGCGGTTCATGCCAACAGCAATCGCAAGGACAATGTCTTCTTTGCGGTGGATTGTGGAACACTTGCCGGCAATCTTTTGGCATCCGAACTCTTCGGCCATGTCAAGGGGGCATTCACCGGAGCTCACCGCGAAAAAAAAGGCATTTTCAGGCTTGCCCATCAGGGAACGGTTTTTCTGGATGAAATCAGCAATATCAGTCTTGACGTTCAGGGAATGCTTCTGCGGTTTCTGGAAAGTCAGGAGTTTTATCCGCTGGGAGGGACAACTCTTGAAAAAGTCAATGTCCGCCTGATCTTTGCCACCAATCAGGATCTTCAGCGCATGGCCGAAACCGGGACATTCAGACCGGATTTTTATTACCGGATTTTTGTCTATCCCATTTTGATTCCACCGCTTCGGAGCAGAAAACCTGATATTCTGCCGATTGCCTCTCATTTTCTGGAGCAGTTCTCCCGCAAGATGAATAAATCCATTGCCGGCCTCGACGATGAGGCAAACAGGCGTCTGATGACTTTTGACTGGCCGGGCAACGTCCGTCAGCTCAGAAATGTGATCGAGCGGGCCGTGATTCACTGTGAAAAAGAACAGATTACCACTGCGGATTTATTTATAGATGACAACGCATTCGGCAAACCGCCTCTGCCGGAATTGATTCCGCAAACCAATGAAGCGTTGAAAGAAGCCAAAAAAAACATCCGGATCGCGGCTGTCAGCGAGCTGGAAAAAAATTTCCTGCTGAACGCTCTGACGCAGAACAACTGGAATGTGACCCAGGCCGCCCGTCAAACCGGACTGCAACGCACCAACTTTCAGAGCCTGATGAAAAAACATGGAATTTCTCTCCCGCAACGCTTTCGAACGCCTTCTGCCCCTTGATACCAGCCGCTCTATCAGATCCATACACTGTATAGATTTTTAATACATTCATTTCGATAGATTTTCAGCAATACGTATCCAAGCATACCATTCTGTTTTTATGTATGATCCACATGTAGCTATCATCATCCCGAACGACTTTCCGCAAAAAAACGACGACAAAAAATTATACGCTCAGTAAACGCATCGACACCATCATTTTCAATAAATAAACATGATATCAGCATATTGATGGTATGGTGCGAAATATGCTTAAGCATAAGGCCATCAATGAGCCGCCAACCACCTTATGAATCGGAGGAAACAATATGAATACGCAAGAGAGAATCATGGTCGTCGATGATGAAAAGGGAATCTGTCAGAATGTTGAAAAAATTCTGTCCAAGAACCATTATGAAGTTATCTGTGCGCTCAGCGCCGCTGAAGCGCTGGAGCGGATGAAGACGGAACCCGTTGATCTGATGATTTCGGATATTGTTATGCCCGGAATGAACGGACTGGAACTTCTCAAGCAGGTCAAGGCCGAATGGCCGAAAACACGGGCGCTGATGATGACCGCCTATGCGTCCACAGATACCGCCCTGAAAGCCATCCGACTGGGCGCGCTGGATTATGTGTCCAAACCATTTACCCCGGATGAACTGCGAACCGTTGTTCAAAAAGCCATGACCGGCGATCTGGTTGAAGCCAAAGCCTCTCAAAAGGAAATTGAGGTCATTAACGTCATTGATATTGACATGCCGTTTGACGGAGATGAGGTCGCCAAATACACCGGAGAAGATTATGTGAAGACCCTGGGACCTTCGGACATGCCGGTGATCGAAGTGAAAATTCCGGACAAGCTGGAAAATTTCTGCTCGGTGGGGGAAATGGTCTGTGATATTTTCAAGAAACTGGGCGGAACCTGCAAAGTTGGAACCAAAACCCATCTTTGTCCTCAGAAATCAGGCAAAAAAACGGCTAAAACTCCAATGGCTGCTGGAGCGCCGGACAGGTCCAAATGGATTGGCATCGACATGCCATTCAATTATGACGAGGTGGTCTCTGTCACCGGGCCGGAATATGTCGCACACCTGGGATCAGAGGGAATATCTTTCGTCTCCTATGAAGAATTAAAGAAAAATGTTGCCCGGATGATGGGAAAACCGTCCGGGGATATCGATGTGGATATGCCTTTTAATCGCGCCGAAGTGGCCAAAGCTGCCGGAGATGCCTACGCCGATACGCTGGGAACATCGGATATGCCGGTTATTGAGGTGAACGTATCTGAAAAACTGGAAAACTACTGTGAAGTCGGCGGAATGGTCTGCGATATTTTCAAAAAACTGGGGGCTACCTGCAAGGCTGGAACAAAAACCCGTCTCTGCCCTCAGAAAAAAGGCAAGAAAGCTGAAAGCGGCAAACGGAGTGTTCCGGATGTTTCCCGTCTGGTGGGGGTGGATTTGCCATTTGTGTTCGATGAAGTGGCGGCGGCTGCGGGATCGGAATATGCCATGCATCTGGAGACCGGAGAACACTTGGTCTATTCATATGACGAAGTCAAACGGCATGTTGCGGCCATGATGCCGGCGTCGGCGCTGAAAATCGAGCAGTCATCCAGCGGCAGGCGCAGTGCCCTGGTGATTGATGATGAGGTGGCCGTCAACAACAATATCCGCAAAATCCTTGAGAAAAAGGGCTATCATGTCGATCAGGCTGTCAGCCGAGACGAAGCCCTCGAAAAAATCAATAACCGCAGTTATCCGGTAATCATGCTGGATTTGAAAATGCCCGGAGTGAAGGGCCTGGAACTGCTGCAACGCATTCGCGAGCGCAGACCCGAAGCGATGGTGGTGATCATCACGGGTTACGCCAGTGTTGAAACGGCCGTGGAAACGGCCAGAATGGGGGCAATTGGCTATCTGGCCAAGCCATTTACTCCGGATGAAATCCGGGGCGCGGCAGACAAGGCGGTGCGGCTGGCCGCGTAAATTTCTCCCGATTTCGGCAAGCATTCAAGCTGACAAAGGTGCCAGCTTGAATGCTTGCCGGTTGTATTTCTAATTCAGTTATTGTGTATAATTCATGTATTATAGCAATAACATGAGACTTGTTTAAGATATGTCTTATGAACAATATTCAGTGATTCGTTCCCCACCTGCCTGCCATTTCACAATAATTCCCAAACATATCAAAATCCTCTATCATTTCCCGATGATGTCCTGTTCCTTTTCCGGATGATTCTTTTCGGAAAATCTGTTGACAAGAAAAAATTCAAAGGTTAGAGAAACACTCTGTTGCAATTATAGAGGGTTTTTCAAAAAGGCCGGTATCCTTAGTGTCGCGCTGTATCCGTCGTCTTTGCGATGTACAGGCTGTGCGTATTTTAGACGGGGCTCGCGCGTTCCGATTTCCAGCCTTTTGTTTTTCTGCCTGAGGGTTGATGTTTTCGTAAGCCCATCATTATGAATCCAAACGTCGCAGACGTTTAATAATGAAACGTATAGGAGAAACAAATCATGTCGAACGGAAATTCTGTTATCGGGTCCGTGTTGGTGGTCGGCGGTGGCATCGCCGGAATGCGATCCGCCCTGGATTTGGCCAATTCGGGCTATTATGTGTATCTTCTTGAAAAATCGCCGTCCATTGGCGGGGTCATGTCGCAGTTGGACAAGACTTTCCCGACCAATGACTGCGCCATGTGAATTATTTCACCTGTA
>DAIEFO010000204.1:4269-4510 GCA_027325475.1 Desulfobacteraceae bacterium
AGGTCGGCCGGCATTTGAACATCGAATTGATTACGTATGCAGATTTGGAATCGGTTGAAGGAAAACCCGGGAATTTTAAAGTCAAGGTCCGCAAGCGCGCCCGAAGTATTAAAATGGATTTGTGCACCGGGTGCGGGGCCTGCGTGGAAAATTGTCCGGTTGTATGTCAGACCGTCGTCAAAGCCTCTTCAGCCGCATAATTTCATGTCCGTCAAAAATTACCATTAATGACATTATCGGA
>DAIEFO010000205.1 GCA_027325475.1 Desulfobacteraceae bacterium
GCATCCGGAAGAGCTGACCCCGGAAGTGAAGGAGGCAACCGCCCGGCTGGCGGATGCTGGAATTCCATTGGGAAGTCAGACGGTGCTGCTGAAAGGAATCAACGACAGCGTTCCTGTGATCAAAAGTCTGATGCACGGACTTCTCAGGCTTCGCATCAAACCGTATTATCTGTACCAGTGCGATCCGATTACCGGATCATCCCACTTTCGGACACCGGTTTCCAAAGGACTTGAGATGATTCAAGGACTGCGGGGATATACTTCGGGATACGCCGTACCCACATATGCCATTGATGCGCCGGGAGGCGGCGGAAAAGTGCCGCTGCTGCCGGAATACGTCATCGGACGCGATAAAGACGGCATCATTCTGCGAAATTATGAGGGGAAAATATTCCGGTATCCGGATATATGAAACAGGATGGCGCCGCAATCGCTTGCTGTAGGGGTTGCGTGGCGGACGTTATACCGTAGAGAGCGTGAAAGTCAGCGCCGCGAGGTGTTTATGTGGCGGATGACGTTCACGCTCTTTCGTTTTCCGGAGCCTGTTTTTGGAGCGGCTTTGTAAAAAGTCCGGATGCGGCGCAACGCGGCATCCGGACTTTTTACGAAGTCGTCAGTTTTTACGCGAGTTTTTTCAAAACACCTTTGAGTTCTTCCACAGCCGCCGCCGATTTTGCAAGTGCGGTCTTTTCTTCATCCAGCAGCTTGATTTCAATGATTTGCTCCACGCCTTTGGCTCCCAGTTTGACCGGAACGCCGATAAACAAATCCTTGAATCCATATTCTCCCTGAAGCAGCGCCGCGCAGGGAAGAATTTTTTTCTTGTCTTTCAGGATGGACTCTGCCATTTCCACAGCCGCGGATGCCGGAGCGTAATAGGCACTGCCGGTTTTCAGGAGGCTGACGATTTCGGCGCCGCCGCTGGCGGTGCGTTTGACCAGTGCATCAATGCGTTCTTTGGACATCAGTTCGGTGATGGGGATTCCGGCGACTGTTGAGTAGCGGGGCAGGGGCACCATGGTGTCTCCATGACCGCCCAGTACGAATGCGTGGGTGTTTTCTACGGACACGTTCAGTTCCATGGCGATAAAAGCTCTGAAACGGGCGGAATCCAGGACGCCTGCCATGCCGATGACGCGGTTCTTCG
Organism: Desulfobacteraceae bacterium; assembly: GCA_027325475.1. Lineage (GTDB taxonomy): Bacteria > Desulfobacterota > Desulfobacteria > Desulfobacterales > Desulfatirhabdiaceae > RAAP-1. The sequence continues at coordinate 1,148 of DAIEFO010000205.1, forward strand.
GAAAGCCGCTGGCTTCATACGCCACATGGCACATGGCATCCAGCGGATTGCTGACCACGATGATAACGGCGTTGGGAGAATATTTGGCGACTTCCTGCGATACTTTTTTGACGATACCGGCGTTGACACCGATCAGGTCGTCACGGCTCATGCCCGGTTTGCGGGGAATCCCGGCGGTGATGATGACGATGTCTGATCCGGCGGAAGCTTCATAGCTGTTGGCGCCGGTGACATGAGCGTCATGTTTTTCAATGGGGGCTGCTTCCGTAAGATCCAGCGATTTCCCTTGGGGAACGCCTTCGACGATATCAATCAGAACGACATCACACAGTTCTTTTTCGGCCAGTCGCTGAGCGGCTGTTGCGCCTACATTGCCGGCGCCAATGACGGTTACTTTCTTGTCCATGGAATGACTCCTTATAGTAATTGTGAATAAACGACGGTTGACCGTCCGGTTGCAGGGCACCCGATTTCCTGCGCAGGCGGTGGTGAAAAAATCTTCTCTGGGGTGTTCCACTTCAACAACATGCAGATAAAATAAAAAAACGTTGTTACTGAAACCATATTTATCGCAGTTGTCTGTAAAAACATATTTAATCTAACATTTTGATATAAAATATAAAAAATGTTTAAAAGAAATGTTGATGTATTGAACAGATAATATCAATATTGTTATAATACATTGATATAAAATATATTTTATCAATAATAAAAATTATTTTTGTTAAAAACGAAACATTGTTTCTTTTTCTGATATACGAATGGATTTGTTCTGTCAAGCGGAAAATGCGGGATGGCGGAAGGTGCAAAATATCATCCTCCCCCCTCCCGGCGATTTGAAACCGGTGTCTGGCGGATAATTGTATCATATTTAACTTTCTGATGTTCATTCAAAATATTTGACAATTCGTATTGACTCCATAAACATCCGGTGCTAACTATCCCGGCAATTGTCCGGATATCTGATTTTTGTGTCTATTCACGATGGCCATCATTTGCTGAAGGGGGAGAAAATCAATGAAAAAAATCTGGGTAGTACTGCTGATGACAGGTATGCTGATATCACCGGCTTGGGGTGCGGATACAATTAAAATTGCCATTACCGGTCCGTTTACCGGAGGTTCCGCGCCGATGGGAGCTTCCATGCGCGATGGCGCCATGCTCGCTGTCACCGAAATCAACGCCGCCGGCGGCGTCGATGTCAACGGTCATAAAATGCCGTTTGAAGTCATCGAACGGGATGATGAAGCTAAAAACGAGCGCGGCGCGCTGATCGGCCAGGAACTGGCTTCCATGAAGGATCTGTCAGGGGTTATCGGTTCGGTAAATACCGGTGTTGTCCTTGCCGGAGACAAATATTTGCAGGAAAAAGGTATTACCAAAATCATTACGCCTGCCGCCGGTTCCGCCTCCATGACCCAGTGGAGCAAGGCCGGCGTGAAGGACCTCTCCATCTTCCGCTTCGCCGCGGACGACGCCATCCAGTCCGCCATGGTGGTCGAAGAGGCCATGCGCCGCGGCTACACCAAGGTCGGCCTGCTCTTCGACTCCACCAACTACGGCGTCTCGGGACGCGACGACCTGATGAACCAGATCAAAACGCAGGGAAACAAACTTCAGGTGGTAGCTACTGAAAAATTCAATATCGGCGATAAAGATATGACGGCTCAGTTACTGCGCGCCAAAGCCGGTGGCGCCCAGGCGATTCTGATCTGGGGGATTGGCCCGGAAATGGCGGCGGTTTCCAACGGAATGGCTAAAATCGGTATGAAGGTTCCCCTGATCGGCGGCTGGACGCTTTGCATGTCCAATTATATCGACAATGCCGGAAAGAACGGTGACGGCACCCTGATGCCGCAGACGTTTATCGAGGACCCCATCACGCCAAAAGCCAAAGCTTTCATCGAAGCCTATCACAACGCCTATCATGTCACCCGCATACCGTCTCCGGTGTCCGCGGCGCAGGGGTATGACGCAGTTTATATATTCGCCGCCGCAGTCAAACAGGCCAAAAGCACGGATACTCATAAGATCAAAGCGGCGCTGGAAGACTTGCAAGAGCCTGTGAAAGGCGTGATCGCCACATGGAACCATCCGTACAGTAAGTGGAATCCGGCGGATGAGCAAACACATGAGGCGTTCCGGCGTGCGCAGGTGGTCATGGGCGTGATCAAGGACGGGCGGGTGGAGTTCGCCAATGAATCCGACCGGAAACAGTTCATCGAAAATGCAGCGAAATAAAGCGGCTGGAGCAGCGTCGCATATTTATCCGGTGCTGCTTCCCCATATCGGGTGTGTATCATGATTACTGCCCAGATCGTGGTCAGTGGCGCGTTGATGGGACTGGTGTATGCGCTGGTCGCCTATGGATTTCAATTGACCTATGCGACCAGCAAAAGTATCAATTTCGGTCAGGGAGAGCTGGTGATGCTTTCCGCCTTTTTCAGCCTGACGCTTCTTGACTGGGGCGTGCCATACTGGCTGATGGTGCCGGGCGGTCTGCTTTTTGGTGTGTTGCTGGGGCTGTTTGTGGAACGAGCGGCCGTTCGTCTGGCGCTTGAACAAAAAAGCGAAGGCTGGATTCTCCTGACCATTATTGTCGGTCTCTTGGGGTTTTCGGCGGCTGAAAACATCTGGGGCCGGGACGACCGGCCGTTTCCGACGCCGATTTCTTCCGATGCGCTGCACATATTCGGCGTCAGCATTACACCGGTGGAAATATCTGTCGCCATCGGTGTTTTTGCGCTGATGGGGCTGATCGAGCTTTTCAAACGGAAAACGCTGCTGGGAAAAGCTTTCGAAGCGGTATCGGCAGACCGTGAAGCTGCGGAACTGATGGGCATTTCAGCCACCCGCACCGTCATGTTGTCATACGGCCTGTCCGGTCTGGTGGCTGCGATGGCGGGAATTCTGGTGTCGCCGATTACCACCGTGGGGCCGACGATGGCGTCCGCCCTTATCCTGAAAGCGTTTTCGGTGGCGGTGGTGGCGGGTCTTGATTCCGGATTCGGGGTCGTGATTGTCGGTATTTTTCTGGGGGCGCTGGAAAGCCTGACCAGTTTTTATATCGGCAGCGGCTGGCGTGAAGCGCCCGGGTTGATACTGCTTATTCTTGCGCTGGCGGCGCGTCCCAACGGTGTGTTCGGAAAGGCTGGCATTCGCAAGGTATGATATCCGATTCCACAAATCGGTTTTTTTATGAGACCATCTTCTTTTAACCTCTTTTTTTGCGAGCCTGGCGACGATATTGTGAAACGACTCCTGCTTATCCACGGCGCTGAGGTTATTGTTCTGTTGCTGCTTTCGGCCATACCGCTGATGGTCGATAATGCCTATGCGCTGGGGCTGTTGACC
>DAIEFO010000206.1 GCA_027325475.1 Desulfobacteraceae bacterium
CCGGACGGCTGCGCAAATGGGGCAGGAACCGTGCATCCGGTTCTTACCCCATTTGTTTCCTGCATTGCCCTGAAATGATTGAGAAGCGACTCTTTTAAGCGGCAGAGGGAGTTAAAATGCGGCAGACAAGGTTACGCCACCATATACAAAACTGGAATGGTTGCTGATGCTGGCGGCGGTAATGTAATCATCGGCTTTTCCGGAAAGCGGAAATGAATAGGCGATCATGGGTTTCACAGAAAGGTATTCGCATACGGGTATCGTGAATCCGCCTGACACCAGGCCGTTATGAAACGCCCGGTATTTGGTTTCCGGATTTTTGGCCTCGGCAAAAGCACTGTTATCGGAGTAGTAATAGCCGGCGGATGCTCCTAAATCGAAAGTTATCTTGTCAATAACGGGTATCGAATGTGACACGCCTAAATTGGCATACCAGGAAGGGTTATGAGCGACTTCCCGGTAAATAGACAAGGTCGGACTCAGCAGGGTGTTCAGTGTGGTGGAAGCGAACAGCTCCTGTGAATCCTGAGCGCCGTCCAGTGCATAATAAATGTACCCGCCACCGAGTGTAAACAGTCCCAGATTCTTAGCATATGAAAGCGTCATATCCGTTTCCGTATATTTGGACGAATGAGTTTCAAGATTGCGGAGCTTTCGGTCGGTATCCAGGTTTCCCCACACATTAAAACTGAACCCCTGATAGCCCAATGTCAGTGATGGCTCTATTACTGCGCTGTTATAACTCTGTTCCAGTCCTCGCCAGATATACTGACTGAAAATACCCAGATCAAAGTTCGCTGTAGGTTTTACCGCGTCTTCAGCTAGCGCCACAGAGCATGTGCTGCAAAATATTGCCGTCACCATTCCCAAAATCAATACATGCCGTTTCATCTTCATTCTTTTTTCTCCTTTGTAGATAGAAAATAAATCCGAATAGTTAAGCCAAATCAATTTTCGAATATCTGTGCAAAGGAAAAAGCAAAGAATAGGCCAACGGGTTATCATTACTTATGTATTTGTTTAATTAATTGAAATAAAATACTTATTTTTTAAATTCAGGGAAAATTATTTGTCTTAAGATGTAATGTATAAATACAAAATTGTACTAATTATGCCATAAAATACAAAATTGTTGATAATGTCGGTACGCTGCAAACACATCATCAGCAAAAAACTTGCGGTAACATTCTGCTGTTTTTGATGGCTTCGTAGTGCGGCCAGGCAAGGCCGCGTGTTTTAGTGTGTGAGAAACCCACCCCGGAAGGAACAGCCAGCCACCGGGTAGCGAGTTCTTGGACGTAAGGGGACAATTCCTCACGTTAAGCGTAGGGCAGCGAGCTGGCAGGCCGTAAGCCACAAGGCTGAAGTGATTGAGCCCCGAAATCGTCAATAAGGGAAAGACGACGCTGTTATGAAAGCGGAAGTCTATGCAAGGTCGGCGCTACAGGCGAGTCGAAGGCGCTTCCCCGGGGTCTGAGAGCATGGCATGTCGGATATGCGGATAAAGCCCGGAAGCGACGAGGAAAACGAGGAAGTATGTCATGGGAGCAATATGAAAAGCTTCTGAAGAGATTTCCTTTACCATTCCCACGAATCAAAGTGAATCTGTTTGCAGTAAGGTAAAAAATATTGATGAAGAGCCGTGTGCGTTAATAGTGCAAGCACGGTTCTGTGAGGGGTCGGCGACAATGGCGTAAGAGAGATGATTCAGAATTGACACGTAGTAGCCGCGTGCGGCAAGGCGTTCTCAGAAGTCATCTGCAATGGTCCCTAACCTACAAAAGAGAAGCCGATCTACTCGACAAAAGTCGATTTTGGGACGGCTTTGTAAAAAGTTCGCAGGCAAGGCGTGTAAATCCGCAAGAAGTGAGGCGTACTTTTGGGTACGCCGCAACGACGAAGGATGCAGCGCAACGCAGTATCCGGACTTTTTACGAAGCCGTCATACGTGGTTCCTCAGTTGCAGGGCGCATGGATGAGGATTCAGATAGTACTGTCCCATCAGATAGGTTTGATGATACTTTCTCACATAATGGTTCAAAAGGGTGACAGGGACGATTAAGGGGAAATTTTCATGATAATATTCATTGATGATATCGAGCAGTTCCTGCTTTTCATCATGGGTTAGCTCCGATTTGAAGTATCCCATGATGTGCTGAAGAACATTGGTGTTTTTCCGCGTCGTTGTTTTCAGCTTCAGCGCTTGCATCAATAAAGATTCATATTGATCCAGGAGTTCCTTAAAAGGTAATGAAGCGCCGGACGCCGTCAATTTTCCCATTGCCTGATAATGCCGGGGGCTGTGGGAAAGTATCAACAGTTTATGGCGGGTATGAAAGTGAATCAGGTCTTCCATGGCGCCGCCCGTTTCCTTCAGGTCGCGCCAGCGTTGCAGCGTGAATATCTGCTCGATAAAATTTTCTCGCAGCGTGGGGTCGTGAAGCCGGCCTTCTTCTTCGACGGGAGTTCGAGGAAAGTGGTTCATGAACAAGCGGGCGAAAATGCCGACGCCGATTTTCCGGGGCATACCCGCTTCGGAATAGACTTTTACCCGTTCCATGCCGCTGCTGGGTGAATCGCTTTTGAAAATGAAACCGCAGAGATTCTCTTTTTCCAGCTCAGACAATTTCTGCCTGGCCCATTGCGTCATTTGTTCTGTAAAGTCGCGGTGTGTTCTGGTTGTGGTTAACCGCGGGGCTTCAGGATCCCCGACAAGATGCAGGGATTCTCTGGGAATCCCCATGCCACACTCCACCTCCGGGCATACCGGAACATAGGTGACATATTGACCCAGAGTTTGCGTTAGAAACCTGTCCAGCTTGTGCCCTCCATCGTAGCGGACTTTTTCTCCGAGAAGACAGGTGCTGATACCGATCTTGATTCTTGAACTCATTTTGATGTCCTTTGTCATCTCTTCCCCCTGTAAGAAACGAGCAAGGTGTAATGATGATAAATCGGCCTTGATCTTGAAATTTATTCTATACTATGATGTACACAGAAAAGTCAAAAAAATGGGCCTAATAACGTCGTCAATGTGCGGATTGTGGTTGCTGCTTAATGCCCACGCGCGTATTCTACGGAGAAGCGGGACTGTGCATTATCAGGTGATATTTTCAATTGAATGACGGCGATGGAAATCGAGGAATAATGTCAATTATTGAACAGGCAGTTGAAGTACTTAAAACAGAGGCTGAAGGGATATTGAATCTTGTACACCGCCTCGATCATCATTTCGATGAGATGGTGGATGCTGTTTGTAATACAACGGGCAGGCTGATCGTCAGCGGGATTGGAAAATCCGGTATCGTGGGTAGAAAAATTGTCGCAACGCTCAACAGCACGGGAACGAGGTCATTATTTCTCCATCCGGTCGAGGCCATGCACGGCGATTTGGGAATGGTCAGCCCGGATGACATATTTCTGGCGCTTTCAAACAGCGGAGAAACCGACGAACTTAATATGCTTGTTCCCAGTATCCGCAGGATCGGCTGCCGGGTGATCGCTTTTACCGGTAACCTCCATTCAACCCTGGCCAGACACAGCGATATTGTCATCGATGTCGGTGTCGAAAAGGAGGCCTGTCCTCTCGGGCTTGCGCCGACAGCAAGCACCACGGCGCTGCTGGCGATGGGAGATGCTCTGGCGGTTGTGCTGATCAACAAAAAGCAGTTTAATTCGTCGGATTTTAAACGGTTTCATCCGGGTGGCAATCTAGGGCAGCGTCTTGCCCGGCAAGTTCAGGACCTGATGCTGAGAGAGACGCAGATTCCGATCGTATATGTCGGTGATTCCATTAACGCTGCGATACAGGAAATCAACCGTCTGGAAATTGGTGCAACACTGGTACTCAATAAGGATCGAACATTGGCGGGCATTGTCACTGACGGCGATATCCGCAGATGGATTGCCTCTCAGAAGCCATTGTCCAATGGGGTGGTGGATGATATCATGACGCCCCATCCTCGAGAGGTGTTGATGAATTCTCCGGTATGCGATGCGCTGAATCTGATGGAAAAATATCAGATTACGGCTCTGGCGGTTGTGGATGTTCATCACAAGGTACAAGGTTTTTTACATCTTCATGATATTTTGGGAAAAGGTGATGTTAAATATAATGGTCATACATGAGGGCGCTGTCCGTTGGAGACGCCATAAGTCACGGGAGGATATATGATTTCTGATGTGATTGACACTGAAGTGCCCGCTCTGGGGGAAAGAAAAATTTCGTCTCCTCTTCAGAAACGGGAACAGACGACCGGTTTTATCAGCGATTCCGACCGGGTGACGATAGATGTTGACAGCGGCCGGATGAAAAAGCGTATCCTGGAAGGATATCCGGTGTCGGCATTTGAAATGGCGGGGCCGCGGGAGAAGATATATTTCGATCCCAGCAAGGTCCGATGCGCATTGGTGACATGCGGTGGTTTGTGTCCCGGATTGAACGATATTATCCGCTCGATTGTACTGGGCCTGTATTATGGTTATGGC
>DAIEFO010000207.1 GCA_027325475.1 Desulfobacteraceae bacterium
CCGATAGATTTTCTGAAATATATCGCGGCTGGAAGCGGAATCCACCCATATGTCCAGAGATTGGGTATGTGCGGCGTTCGTAATCAAAAATTTCTGATAGGGCAGGCGGGGATAATGTTCCCAGTCGAAAATGTTTCCATAGTCCACATAGCCTGCAACCCGAACGGTTTCGCCCTCGCAGCGAAGTTTTTTGCCGCATTCCGTGGAGCGTCCGCAATGATCGTAAAGGGCGTCAAGGGTCAGGGCATCTGACTACGGGTGGCTGACGACAGGTTCTACAGGCAACATACAGCCTCCTGACAGCGTTGCAGTGACGGCGACAGCGATCCACATCCCCCATGAGATGTAACGCCATCCGTGTGCAGATGCAGCGGCGCGCCAAAGGCGTCTGATGTCATTGCTGCGGCGCGATAAACGTGTTGTTGAGACATGTTTTCGGAACAAGGCTTTTCCTCTCTCAATCTGCTGGGGATAAACATACATGAAGCTCGTTCATATTTTATGATCAATAGCGCAAATATTACCGCCTATCAACAGATTATTTCAGCGATTCAACCGTATTTCAGCATGTTGAATCACTTCTTGACAACGTTTCCATTCACGGGGTAACGTAAAAAGGATAACTTATCGGATTTTTCATTCAAGTGCATCAGAGGTGAGAAGCGTATGAACAACACATACCGCATTCATCCCATCGTCATGGGGACCAAGGTGTTTGACAAGAGCATGATGACTTATCAATACGGTCAGGGGCAGACATACACCATTCCGATTTATTGCTGGTACATCGAAGGCGACGGCCCTAAAATTCTGGTGGATACCGGAGAAATGCACCCCATCCAGTCCCCGGAACGGGAGGCTGCGATCGGCGGGAAAATCTGGCAATTCGAGGACGGGCTGGCGCGCTGGGGATTGACTCCAGATGATATCGACGTGGTCATTCACACCCATCTGCACAACGACCACTGCGAAAACGACTATAAATGCAGCCATGCCCGCTTTTATGTGCATCAGAAAGAGCTTGAAGTCATTCACCATCCCCATCCGCTCGATTATCGCTATCTGGAGGATTATATTCTGGATGTCGAAGAAAACGGCCAGATCCAGATCATTACGGAAGATATGGAAATTCTTCCCGGCATCTCTGTTATCAACACGCCGGCGCATACGCTGGGCGGTCTGTCTGTGGTGATTCAGACTTCGGCAGGCAGGGCCATTATCACGGGGTTTTGTGTGATCATGGAAAACTTTGAACCTCCTGCCGCCATCAAGGCGATGGAGATGGACGTCATCCCGCCGGGAACGCATGTCAATGTTCAGCAGGCGTATGATCAGGTGCTTCGTATCCGTGAAATGGCTGATATTCTGCTGCCGCTTCACGAACCCCGGTTTGCAGGGTGTGATACCATCCCCTGATGCCTTGTACGGCCGGATCATGGCTGCGGGTTCTCTCGGTTGAGGCGTATTGGGAAGGCTTTTTCAACTTGACTAAATCCAGAATATAAAATATAAAAATCCAGATTAATAAATTTAATTCAGGATTAAACATGGGCATTCAGGAAAGAAAAGAAAGAGAAAAAGAACGCCGGCGCCAACAGATCATTGTTGCCGCCAAACGGGTTTTTTCGGAAAAAGGCTTCAGCAAATCCACGATGGAAGATATCGCTACCGAGGCGGAGTTGAGTCCGGGAACCCTGTATCTGTATTTTAAAAATAAAGAAGAGCTCTACGCGTCGCTTTCACTCAGGATCTTGCAGTACCTTCATATCCGTGTCGAGCATGTCAACAAGGAAGCGGATCTGACACCTGTTCAGAAACTCGACAAACTGATGGAGGCCATGTATGATGTGTATGACTTCGATCCGCTTATCATTATTACCATGTTTCACCTTCAATCCAGTGAGACGCTTAAAAATCTTTCTCCGCGGCTTATGACTCAAATCGAGGAGTTGTCCCGAAAATCTCTGGGTGATATTTCCAAAATTTTTAAAGAGGGCATCGAAAAAGGCGTATTTATCGAAAAGCATCCTGTAGCGCTTTCAGATGTTTTCTGGTCGCTTTTTTCGGGCATTATTCTCTGGGAAGCCAGCAAGAAAATCGTGAATGAAGATAAGGATTATCTGAAAAAAACTTTGGCCATTGCCTTTGAAATTTTTTCACGGGGCATCCGGAAAGATATCCCCTGACGCCAGGGATACATTGCTTATGTTTTATGCGGATGCCATTGGCTGTGTTCTGAACTTCGTTTCCCGTCTTATTTTCTACTGCAAGCTTTCATGATGTCCGAAGATTGGATCTCCTTGAGATTGATCGTCAGCTCATATTCACTGGAGCCTGGCATGGTCGTGATCTTGAACCCCAGCTTTTTGCCCAAGGCCAGCATCTGTGTGTTTTCGCTCAGCACAATTCCCATCACGGTTTGAATTCCCCGCTCTTTGGCGATCAACAGACATTGCCCTAAAAGCTCCGCGCCAATACCTTTTCCTTGACAGGCGTCGCTGACCAGAACTGCAAATTCACCCTGGTCCGGCGTGGCATCCATAATAATTCTGGAGACGCCCAACATGGTTTCATGGCCATCGCTTTCTTGAATCGCCACCAGGGCGATTTCTCTGTCGTAATCAATCTGAGTGAATCGCACCAGCATGCTGTGCTGAAAACTTCTCATCGGGGTAAAAAAGCGCATATAGACGCTTCGAGGAGACAGCGCTTCATACAGCGCCTGCAGCAACGGCGCATCCTCTGGCCGGATGGGACGAATCAGCAGTTCACCGCAACCTTCCCGCCGCACCATGTTTTCGAGCTGGTTGGGGTAGGGGCTGATAACAAGATGCAGCGGGGATGGCGCCTGGGATATTTTCAGCAGAATCCTGGCATCCACGGCGCTGGCCCATGTGTCTCCCATCAGCAGGGGGTTGATATCCAGTGATTCGATATGTTCGATGTCCACCACCAGTTGGGATACGCGCATGAGAATTTCTTCCAGCAGTTCCAGAGAAACGGCGGGAAGATTCCTGAAACCCTGAAGCACGTTGCTGATACGTGTTTCGGCGATACATATCCTTGCCAGATGGCGGTTAATCGGCGGCAGTGTGAACGCATGATCCTGAAGCGCTTCGGTGAGAACGCCGCCCGTTCCAAAGACGATGACAGGGCCAAAATCCGGATCCGTGTGCGCTCCGATCAGCAGTTCGTGGTGGGGTTGTGTCAGCATCGGTTGCAAGGTGACGCCGGAAATGCGGGCGTTTGGGTGCAAGGAAACGATATTTGTGGTCATCTTCTGAAAATGTTGGCGGACTTCCGATGAATTGCGGATATCCAGATGTACCCCGCCAGGATCGGATTTATGGGAAATATCTGTGGATGCAATTTTCATGACAAGCGGATAACCGATTTCTTCGGCTTTAATGACGGCGTCATCCTCGGATATCGCCAGCACTGTGGGATTGACAGGGATGCCGTAGTCCGCAAGCAGTGATTTGGATGCAATCTCGGATAATGTGCATTGCTGCGCCTGAATTTGCGATTGCACCTGTTTTCGCGCGTTTTCACGGTTGAAATCGAGCCTGCGGTGAAACTTGGGAGGAATTTCCTGAAGCAGTTCAATATTTCTGGCATAACGGTACAAATTCATAAAAGCCCGTACGGCGCGTTCCGGCGTGTCGAATGTCGGAATCCCGGCGTGATTAAAAATGCGGCGCGCCGCATCGACGCTATCGCCGCCGGACCAGGATGTGATCACCGATTTGTGTTTCTCGCGAAGGCCGGTGCAAAGCGCTTCAGCGATGGAGGTAGTGGCATCGGCGTTGAGCGGCGAAAATAGAATCAGCACGCCGCTGACCTCCGCTGCGTTCATGCAGATATCGACGGCTTTCACATAGCGTTCCGGTGTGGCGTCGCCCAGAATATCCACCGGGTTGGAACGACTCCAGAAAGACGGCAGAATTTCATCCAGCTGCAGAAGCGTTTCGTGGCTGAGTACGGCAGGCTGCTGACCGTAGTCCTGAAGCATGTCCACCGCCATGACGCCGGGGCCGCCGGCGTTGGTGATGATGGCCAGTCCGCTTCCGGCCGGTTGCGGCTGTTTGGCCAGGAGTCCGGAACAGTCGAAGAGTTCTTCGAAGGTCCGGACGCGGACAATGCCGGCTCTTTTAAAGGCCGCATCGTAAATGACGTCAACGCCGGTAACGGCTCCGGTGTGAGAAGCTGCGGCCACAGCGCCCGCCTGGGTACGGCCTGCTTTCAACGCTACAATGGGTTTTACGCGCGACACCGCCCGTGCAGCGCTCATAAAGCTTCTGAAATGAGTCAGGCATTCGATATACATGACGATGCTGCTCACATACGGATCGCTGCCCAGGTAATCGATGATGTCCCCAAAATTCACATCCAGCATGGACCCAAGGCTGACCACATGACTGAAACCGATGCGGCTGGCGATTGACAGATCCAGAATCGACGCGCAGA
>DAIEFO010000208.1 GCA_027325475.1 Desulfobacteraceae bacterium
TCGAAATCGATGGGCTTGGTGATATAATCCATGGCGCCGGATTTCATGGCCTCAACCGCCGTTTCTACTGTTCCATAAGCCGTTATGATCACCGCATCGATTCCAGGATCGATATTTCTGGCTTTTTGAAGCGTTTCGAGACCATCCATGCCGCGCATCCTGAAATCGAGAAGCAAGAGATCAAAACCGTATGCGCCGATGAGCTCAAGCGCTTTTTCGCCGCTTTCGGTTTCGGCGACCGTATGGCCGGATTTTTGAAGAAAATTGCGAAGCATTTCTCTTTGAAACGGTTCATCTTCCACAATCAGTATGTCAAGTTGATTCATGGCGTCATTTCCTACAATCAGGCACGGGCAAAACGCAGATATCAGGCCCCATCCGCCGCATTTTCGGACCTGCTTTCCGGCAGCAGGATATCCAAAACCGTCCCCTCGTTCAACCTGCTTTGAACCTGGATTTCGCCTCCATGCGCCAGAACGATTTCATTGGCGATGGAAAGGCCGAGCCCGGTTCCACATGGCTTTGTGGTGTAGTGAAGATCAAATATTCGTCCGGTCTCATTGGCGGCGATTCCAGATCCGCTATCCTGAAACCGGATCCGGATCCGCTTTCCGGGAACGTGATTTAAGCTCATGGAGATCATACCATTTTCCGAAATGGAATCCACAGCGTTTCGGACGATGTTGAGAACGGCCTGCTCCATTTTGGGGGCATCCATGACGACCATCCATCGGGCGCTTTCCACCTTTTGAATCTCGATGCGGATGTTTCTGCTCCGCGCTTCTTCCCGGCTGAGGAAAAGAACGCGTTCTAACACTGGTACAAGAGATTCGTCATGCAGATGCAGCCGGTTGCTTCGGGAAAGACTGAGAAAATCTTCGATGATGGCGTTGATCCGGTGGATTTCATCCCGGACGATCTGGGTGATATGTCTGAATTCCTGCGATTGCGCCTCGTTTTCAGCAGGAACAAACTCCCGCTGAAACCGCTGTGCGGCCATACCGATGGCATTCAGCGGATTGCGGACCTCATGCGCCACCTTGGCGCCGAGATTGGCCAGCGACGATAGCCTTTCGGCGTGATGCAGATGTTCCTGCATGGACTGAAGCCTGGAAAGATGCCGATTCTGCGCCTGGTAAAAAAGCCCCATCGCTGCGATTCCGATCAGTATTACCAGTGCTGTCCAGAGAAAAATATGGCGTCGGTTTTCCTGAAGCATGGCGTCGGTTTTATAGGTTTCGAGGCCGATCCGGATTTTTCCGATAATATTTCCGTCCAGTGAGAACGGAAGAATCACTTCGAGAAACTTGACATCGCCGATTTTCACACATTCGCTGACCGGGTTGCCGGCTTCTCGGGCGCTTCCGGCAAGAAGCAGACATTCCGAGACCTTCTCATCCGGAATTTTGCCTGTTTGAGCCAAATGTTGTCCCCGGTTATCCTCGATCGCCAGATAGACGACGTCTCTGTCCGGCGGCCACATGCGGACAGCGTTTTGGACGCTGGTCTTCATAGCCAAATAGTGAGTGCTGCGCGTATCCGCCATATCCCTGATGGCATCGACCGGTGCTTTCGCCGGAGATTTCTGCATTGCTGGCGCGTCATCGTATTTTGGAAGTATATTGAGAAAACCTCCCGGGTTTTCGCCGTTCGGCAATATGCGGTTATATTCGGTACGAGATGCAGCTTCGATACTTTCGGCCACGGTAATCGCTTTTTGCCTGAGCATGGCATGAATCAGGCTTTCGATCTGGTGCAGATCCATCATGGCCATACTGAAAAAGAGCATGGCAAATACCAGAAATGTCACGATGACGGCCAGCGGCTGAACAAACCGCCGTCTCTGAATGCGTGTATCCATTCTCACGATCTCACGGCATCAGCGGTGTCAGCGGTGTCAGGATAAAGTAAATCCCCAGAAATCCGATCAGAATACCGGCCCCTTTACGAAACCAGTTTCCGGCACCCTGCCAGAGGCTGTTTTCCAGAACACGACGCACCAGCGCCGTGGAGCTTCCGGCGATAACGATAGGAATGCAGTGCCCGACAGCGAACAGCAGAATCATCAGAATCCCGCTGGTGATCTGTTTCTGAACGGTAATGACCGCCAGAATCGGAGCGATGAATCCGAACGTGCAGGAGCCGGACAGTGTTCCGTATGCCAGCCCCAAACCGAGTGCGCCCCAGAAGCCACCGAATTTCATATGGTATAGAAAACTGCCGCTCATGGAACATCCCTTGACACCGAACATGCCGAGACTGACCCAGACCAGAATGAGACCGATCACGATCTGCCAGTAGTTACCGACATCGCCCAGCATGCGGCCCAAAAGTGCGCAGATCATGCCGATTGCGGCAATACTGATGAATAATCCGGTAGTGAACGCCACGGAGTACTGCATCGCTTGTGCGGGCTTTGGCTGTTCCTTCTGCCCCCCGATATAAGCAACCATCAGTGGAATGGATGCCAGATGACAGGGGCTGAAAAGAACGCTGACCATTCCCCAGAAAAAACATCCCGCCATAGCGATGCCAGCGCCGGCCGTCATCCACTGATTCACCATCAGGAAAAAAGATGCAAGCATGATGTCTCCATTTATTTAACACCCATCTTGGTAAGCTGCGTCGTAATGTCTGCTTCGCTCATAAAGCCTTCATGCCGGTAAACTTCCTTGGCGTCTTTGTCGAAGAAAATCTGCGTGGGAATGGCCCGGATGCCGAACCGTTCGCCCGGCGCCCGATCTTTCCAGACATCAAAAAAATGAATGACCGCCTTTCCCTGATATTTCTTCTCGATTTTTTCCATGACCGGGGCCATCATTTTACAGGGAATACATTTGTCGGCGCCCAGATCCACCATGGTGACCATTCCCTTGGCCGGGATTTCCTGTGATTCAGCGGCCTGGACGATGGATACCGGACGGTCAAAAAGAAAGACGGACAGAAAGCTGAAAATCGTGATGGCCAGACCTGCGGCCGCCATTGAAACGAGGCATTTTTTCGGTGAAATGGTTTTCATAATAATTCCTTTTTGCGGTTGAAAAACGGAGGCGGTAATGCCGGATTTCATTCCAGTAACGCTTCCGATGATGCCAGCGGTACGTTTTTCGCGGGCGCCTCCCTTCTCTGTGAATATGAAGCTCGCAAAATTGAAAAGCAATCTACATGCCATAGCATGACAATCTGAATTTCCAGCGGCCTGTTTATCGTGAAGCTGCGATGTAGCAATGACGAAGTCGCCCGAAATATTCGTCGAACTTTGGTTGAAAATCATTCGCCTTCATGAAAACAGGCCGCTGGGTCATGAGTGACGGCAGATACCGGCAGGGGGAAAAGATTCGACATTTATGTCGAAGTGTTTAGAAAATAAACAGGTTCCTGAGGGTCAGATATCCCTGGCGGCTTATACCAGGTGATGTCTGAATCCTTTAAGATGTTCAATGGCGCTTGCAAGACAGCATCAGCCCAAATTGCAATCAGCTTCAGCTTGGACATGTTGTATATCCCATACAATGGTATCTGAACTGAAATCCTGTTCATTTGGCCACATAATGCCGTGGTGCGCCGGACGGACAAGACGGAAATATGATTCGTTCATGAGTTCCTTAAAAGCGTTGCTCCCCAGGTAGGGTTTCACATCAAAAATTCCAGAAAAACCGCTGCTTGTAAGAATGTCAATTCGATAATCATTCAGTGGAACGGCTTTTATTATCTTGTCCATTTGGATTCCCTCTATCCATCTCAACGGATCAATTTTAAAAACAGGTTCACCGGCGACAGCTAATTTCCAGTCCGCCATTAAGTCTTCTTTGTGAATTTCAATCCATGCCTGCACAAGTTTCATCTTGGATGCCGGCAAACTACCACTCAGAATCTCGCCATCTTCAATAGCTATTGAAGCCACAAAGTCCCCGTACTCTGCGTCAATATGTGGGCAGGCATGTTTTTTATGATCATAAAAATACATCAGAATCAGAATGACATAAAACATTGAAATGGTTGGCATAATAGCGTTTCTCCTTAAACAGGACGGCAGGCGCGACTGAAGGGGTCAATATTTAGTTTAATTATAACAAATAGTTACTATGATATTTGCAGATTGAATGTTGCACTTTCAATTTACAAATATCACCACTGCATGTTTTAAGCAAGGAGATGAAGGCATCTCATCCGGTTTTCGGCATGGAATGTGCTTGTAAAAAAACGATATCGAAAACCAAAAACTTTTTCCCAAAGGAAACTTTTATGTGGATTGTTCGACTGGCGTTGCGCCGGCCTTATACCTTCGTGGTGGCGGCGCTGGTGTTGCTGCTTCTGACGCCGTTTGTGCTGCTGCGCACCCCGACGGACATATTTCCGGAGATCAACATTCCGGTCATCAGCGTGGTCTGGATATATAACGGACTGAACGCCAAAGAAATGGAAGAGCGTATCGTCTATAACCATG
>DAIEFO010000209.1 GCA_027325475.1 Desulfobacteraceae bacterium
TGGAATAAAAACCTGGAGCGGATCACCGGGTATTCTCACGCGGAAATCGCGGACATGAATTCTTTGCAGATTTTTGCCCCAGAAGACAGAGCCAGAATATTGGAACGGACACATGAGATGTTTTCGAAAGGCGTCGCCAGCATCGCGGCCCGGCTGGTTTCCAAAGATGGAACCACCGCTCCCTGGTATTTTACCGGGCGCAGCATTCAGGTGGAGGGGCAATCCTGTCTGATGTGTACAGGCGTTGGCATTTCGGCCCTCAAGCAGACGGAGGCGGCGCTCCAGAAACGTACCGAAGAACTGACTGCCTTAAACACCCTGGGCAGGAATGTCATATCAACGCTGTCTTTAGAACAGACCTGTACCGCCGGTCTTGAAAGTATGTTCCGTATCATAAAACCCACGGTGGCCTTTTTGTTTCTGCGAGATGGCGACAGACTGCTCCTTCAGGAAATTCTGCCCACTTCAAAGCGTCGGCGGATGGATACAATTCCGGAGCATCGTGTCGGCGAATGCATGTGCGGCCTGGCGGTTAAAGAAGGCAGTTCGTTTTTCTCTCAGGATATTTTGGAAGATCCGCGCTGCACCTGGCAGGACTGCAAACAAATCGGCATTCGTTCTTTTGCCGCTCTGCCGCTTCGGACTTCCGGAGAGATCATCGGTGTCATCGGACTTGCTTCCGACATACCGCGCGATTTTGAGCAGGAAGCCGATTTTCTCGAAACCATGGCGGGTCAAATCGCTATCGTCATTGTCAATGCCCGCCTATTTGAGGCCGTGCAGCAGGAACTGGCGGAACGCCGGCGCATTGAAGCATCCCTGCGGCGCGAAAGAGAAAAATTTCAGGTGCTGCTTCAATGTGCGCCGTTTGGTATGGCGGTCATTGATGAAAAGGGCCGCTTTACCTATGTCAACGCCATGTTCACCCGTATTTTCGGGTACGATTTAAACGATGTTCCGGATGGCAGAACATGGTTCAGGCTGGCGTATCCGGATCCGCAATACCGGAAACAGGTCATCCATGACTGGATATATGATCTGAAAACCCACCAGTTGGGGGAAAAACGCCCCAGGATTTTCGATGTCATCTGCAAGGACGGCAGCAAAAAAACCATTAATTTCATCCCGGTCATGTTGGAAAGTGGTGAAAACCTGGTGGCCTTTGAAGACATTACCGAACGCCTGCTTCTGGAAGACCAGCTTCAGCACGCCCAGCGGATGGAGGCCGTGGGAATTCTGGCAGGCGGCATCGCTCATGATTTCAACAATCTGCTTCAGGCGATCAGTGGCTATACCCAGATTCTGCTTTTGAACCGGCAATCGGACGATGCGGATACTTCCCGGTTGAAAGCCATCGAAAAATCCATTGCACGGGCGGCCCAACTGGTGCGCCAGCTTTTACTGTTCAGCCGCAAGGTGGAAACCGAGCGCCGCAGCATCGATCTTGCCTGTGAGGCAGCGCAGTCTGTGCAGATGCTCAAACGCACCATTCCCAAGATGATCGATATCGAGCTTCATCATGGTTCTGATCTCTGGAAGGTGAAGGCTGATCCTGTCCAGATCGAGCAGTCGCTGCTGAATCTGGGGATCAACGCCGCAGACGCCATGCCGGATGGCGGAAAGCTTGTCATCCAGACCCGTAATGTCATCGCATCTGAGGACACAGCTTTACAGCACGCGAACGCAGTGCCAGGTAACTATGTGCTGCTGAGTGTTTCCGATACCGGGTGTGGTATGGACGCCCAGACCGTCAAGCATATCTTCGAGCCGTTTTTCACCACCAAGGAAGTCGGAAAGGGCACTGGATTGGGGCTGGCGTCGGTATATGGCATCGTCAAGAGTCATGGCGGTCATATTCTGTGCGACAGTGCACCCGGAAAAGGAACGACCTTCAGCATCTATCTGCCGGCTGTCACCGGAACAGGCGGAAGTACGGTTTCTGCGTTGATTGTGCCGTCATCGAAGGCTGAAAACGGCACAGAAACCATTCTCGTCGTGGATGATATTCCTGATATCCGGGAGTTGGCCGTTGATATGCTGCGCCCTTTTGGTTATACGGTGCTGACAGCCGCCAGCGGCGAGGAAGCTCTTCGGATATATGGAGCGCAAAAAGACGCCATCGCGCTGATAATTCTGGACATGGGAATGCCGGGAATGGGCGGGGGCTGCTGCATGCAAAAGCTTCTGGAAATCAACCCGTCCGTCCGGATACTGATTGCCAGCGGCTATTCCAATGATGGTCCTGTGCAGATAGCCCTGAATTCCGGTGCTGCCGGATTTATCGGAAAGCCGTATCGATTGTCGGAATTTTTGTCTCGGGTGCGGACAATTCTGGACGGCAAAAATAATCCGTGCTCCCTTGAAGCTGAATAGGTCTTGGAGTTTTACCATATGCAGATCATTGTGATCTGCGCATCAACGCATCATTACAAGGAGGATTTATGGCATTTTTTGACTGGAAAGACGACTACAGCGTGGGGATTGCCAAGATTGATGATCAACATAAAAAACTGGTAGGGTTTTTAAATGAGCTGTACGATGCAATGAAGGCCGGTAAGGGAAAGGACGCGCTGGATGCCGTACTGGTCGGCCTGGTGGAATACACCAAAACGCATTTTGCAACCGAAGAAAGCATGATGAAGCTGCACAAGTATCCGGATTATGAAGTTCACAAAGAAAAACATGACAAACTGACAGCTTATGTTATTGACCTGAAAAATAAATTTGATGCAGGACAGATCAGCAATCCCATCCAGATCACCAATTTTTTAAAAGACTGGCTGGGCAAGCATATTTTAGGAACGGACAAGATGTACGGACCGTTTCTGAACGGGAAAGGCGTTCGGTAAGCCGTTCTTTTCGCGGTCATCGAACAATTCCGAAGCCGCATGGCAAAACAGAGCC
This sequence comes from Desulfobacteraceae bacterium, assembly GCA_027325475.1. Lineage (GTDB taxonomy): Bacteria > Desulfobacterota > Desulfobacteria > Desulfobacterales > Desulfatirhabdiaceae > RAAP-1. The sequence continues at coordinate 2,905 of DAIEFO010000209.1, forward strand.
CGTGTGTGCGATTTCATCGGCTTCGGCCATTGCTGGAACGGGTTTTGGTATTTGCTCAGAGCAGCGCCTCCTGAACCATGCGTCCGAGCTGTTCCATGGTATAAGGCTTTTTGAGAAAACCGCGGGCGCCGAGCTGCTGCGCTTTACGGACGTCCGCGCTTTCCGAATAGCCGCTTGCAATGACCACTTTCTGGCCAGGACGGATCCGGATCATCTGTTCATATGTCTGCCGTCCGTTGATGCCCGGATCCATAATCATATCCAGAAGCACCAGATCCACCTTAGTTCCCTGTATATGCGCCAGTGCTTTTTCGCCGGAATTTACACAGGATGCGGTGTATCCCATGGCGGTCAGCATCTGGCAGGCAATATCGAGCTGGATCGGTTCGTCATCTACTACCAGAATCGTTTCACCGTTGCCGCGGATGTTGTCCAATTCATTTTGGGGCGGCTCACAGACGGCATCGGCATCGGAGGCAGCCGGAAAATAAAGATAAAAAGACGTTCCATGGTTTTCGGACGATTCCTGGGGGCGGCTTGTCGCCTGCACAGTGCCGCCGTGATCCTGAACGCAGTTCCAGGCAACCGCCAAACCCAGCCCCGTGCCGCTGATGCCCATGACCTTACGGGTATAAAACGGCTCGAAAATATGCTCCATATCTTTAGGAGATATTCCCCTGCCATCATCCGTAATTTCAAGAATCACGTAATCGCCCGGCGGCAGCCCCGCGTCACGTGCGGCTGCATCGTCCAGTTTCCGGTTATAGGTGGATATGACAACGCTGCCGTCGCTGTCGATGGCCTCCATGGCGTTTGAAACCAGATTCATGATACATTTTCGGATATGAATCTGGGAACAGTTGATCGGGGCCAGGGATGGATCCAGTTGGGTGCGGCAAACGACATGCGTGTGCTGGAATGTCAGTTTCCGGTGTTCGGGAGAGTCGAGATATTCCATGACAAGATCGTTGAGATGCGTGATCTTCTTGACGCTGGCGACGCCTCTGGCTATTGTGAGCAGATCGGCGACGACCGCGACAGCCCGTTGTCCTGATTCCTGCATGGCTTTGATGGGCGCCCGCAATTCGCTGTCCTGGGGAAGCTGCATCAGTAAAAGTTCGGGATATCCCACAATGCCGGAAAGGATATTATTGAGGTCATGGGCCACGCCACCCGCCAGAAGCCCCAGAGATTCCATTTTTTGCGCACGGTACAGCCTGGCTTCCATATTGGCTTTTTCAGCTTCGGTTTGTTTCTGCTCGGTGATATCATTGAAAATGGAAGCGACTTCTCCGGATGGAAGCCTGAACACAGTGTTTTCAAACCATCGGGACAGCCTGTCATCGGAATAAAACGAGGCAGGATTCCGGGCGGGAAGGCCGGTTTGCCATACCGCGCGGAAAACATCCAGCAGCCCCATTTCCACAATGCCGGGATATACTTCGGTCGCCT
>DAIEFO010000020.1 GCA_027325475.1 Desulfobacteraceae bacterium
CCTGCTGGTCATTTGCCTATCCGCTCTTTATGCTGGGGGTTTATACGCTGGTATTCGGTACATTTTTCAGAATGCGGTGGGGCGGAGCGGGTTCAACCCTGGAGTTTTCTCTGGTGCTGTTTTCCGGATTGATCAGTTTCAATTTCTTTTCAGAATGCCTGAACCGGGCGCCGGGTCTTGTCGCAGGTCAACCCAATTATGTCAAGAAAGTCGTATTTCCTCTGGAAATCTATCCATGGGTGGCGGTGGGGTCGGCATTTTTCAACGCCGTGGTAAGCTTTACGGCATGGATGATATTTTATGGAATCCTCCATGGAATGCCATCCACATCCCTGCTGCTCCTGCCTCTGGTGGTGGCGCCGCTGATACCTGTGATGTTAGGACTGGGATGGATATTGAGCTCGATAGGGGTATATGTCCGGGATATCACTCAGGTTGTTGGAATTGCAACTCAGGCGCTGATGTTTCTGTCGCCGGTATTTTTCAGCCTGGATGCAGTGCCTGAAAAACTTCGGGGGCTGATGCTGCTGAATCCGCTGACCTTTATCATGGTTGAGGCCCGCCGCGTCATGCTTCAAGGCGAACTGCCGGATTTCTCGGGACTTGCCGTGTATCTGCTGGCGGCACTGATATTTTCATGGGCAGGATTTGCGTTGTTTCAGAGGCTGCGAGACGGCTTTTCGGATGTGATATGATAGCGGAATTTTCGGACAGTTTTCCAATGGTAACGGTTGCTGTGCCTTGTTTGAATCACGGTCGTTTTCTGGAAAAAGCGCTGACATCCATACTCGGTCAGGATATATCGGTCGAAGTGATGCTGGCAGATGGCGGATCGACAGATAACACGCCTGACATCATTGAAAAATGGCGAAATCGTCTGAACTGGTGGCGCAGCCATCCGGATGCAGGGCAGGCAGCAGCGATCAATGAAGCAATCTTTTGCGGCTCCGCACCGTATGTATGCTGGCTCAATGCGGATGATTTTTATCTGGAAGGAGGGCTGGCGCATCTTCTGGATTGCCTGCAGCGTCACCCGGAGGCGCCGGCGGTTTATGGACGGAGCTGGAATACGAATGAACAGGGGGTGCCCATGAGACCTTACTGGACAGGACCTTTTTCTGAATGGCGTCTGTCTCAGCGCTGCTTTATTTCTCAGCCGGCGACGCTGATCCGGCGTCAAGTCTGGGAGGCGGTCGGCGGTCTGGACGAACATCTGCGGTTGGCCATGGACTACGATTTGTGGTGGAAGATAGCGCGGCGGTATGGCCCGCTACACTATTTTTCTGACTTTGTAGCCGCCAACAGAGTTTACGGCCAGACCAAAACGTCCAGCCTGCGTCGCAGCCACTGGCTGGAAGCCATGTCTGTCGTCAAAAGATATACAGGCCGTGTACCGCTTAAATGGTATCTGCTCTGGCCCTGGTCTGTCTGGTTTAAATCTGCACGGCATATACAACGCACATGAATACTCCAATCGCCATTTCGATTCATCAGCTCAGTAAATGCTATCATCTGTACAGACATCCTCTGGACAGGCTCAGCCATGCGCTGTGCAAAAAAGGACGGCGGCAGGAACACTGGGCGCTGAAGGATATATCCCTGACGGTTCAAAGAGGCGATGCTGTCGGGATTATCGGGCATAACGGGAGCGGTAAAAGTACATTGCTTCAGATCATTGCCGGCACCATGAAGCCTACTTCCGGTCAGATCATTGTCAATGGCCGGCTGGCGGCGCTTCTGGAACTGGGCAGTGGTTTCAATCCTGAATTTACCGGCAGGGAGAATGTATTTTTAAATGGTGCGATTCTTAAAATTCCCCATGAAACCATTGTTCGCAAATTTGATGAAATTGCGGCGTTTGCCGACATCGGCGATTTTATGGACCAACCTGTTAAAAAGTATTCCAGCGGCATGATGCTGCGTCTGGCATTTGCTGTGCAGGTGGTTATGGAACCGGATATCCTGATTGTGGATGAGGCTCTGAGCGTAGGGGATTTTTTCTTTCAGCAGAAGTGTCTTAAAAAAATCCGCAAACTTCTGGAGCAGGGAACGACGCTTCTTTTTGTTTCCCACGATATGGGAATTGTGAGAGATCTGTGCCGGAATGTGCTGTATCTGAAAAAGGGCAGATCGGCATACTGGGGACAGAACCTTGCAGGAATCAGAGGATATCTTTCCGAAGGCGCCGGAGATTCTTCAGCGGGAGAAGCTGCCGGATATGTGGCAGCATCCCGGATTCAGAACGACAATGCCTTGATCTCCCTGGAAGGCGCCCTCTGGAACAATCCGGTTTCCGGCAATCCGGAGCAACAGAAAGCGGAAGTGCTGGCGGTCGGCGTCTATGATATGGACGGTATTCCGGCGGTTGCTGCCAGAATGGGAACAGATGTCTTTTTTCGCGTTCTGTATCGGACATATACGGATGAGTCGGTACATGTGGCGTTGTCTCTGAAAAACAGATATCAGCAGATTGTGACAGCCACAGGTTCTTATACGCTGGGGTGTGACGCACCGCTGCTGGAGCCAGGGGATACCGCCATATTCGAATTGCGAATGACATTGATGCTGGAAGCCGGGCTTTACACATTCGGCGTCAATGTGGGCGGGACAGGAACCGGAGTCAATATCGGTGTTGTCTTTCATGAAACCCCATGGCTGGGGCCTTTAAAAATCGTGTGGGATTACGAAAACGATAAAGCCCCTTTTCTGGGAATGGCAGGCGTCCCGACAAGCGGTATGTTTCAGGTATAGACTTTCAGAATGCCGATGGTTGCGAAGCCGTCGGTACCCGCATTTTAAAAGGAGAATTAAGGTTTTGGGAGCGATTCATTTTTCTGTGGATGCAGCGTTTATCGGTGTTTTAAAAGCGGCGTTGCCGCTTGATATTTTTGTGGAAACCGGAACATTTTCCGGTGATACCACGGCAGCGGTGCAGTCCATGTTTTCCGATATTTATACTATTGAACTTTCCGGAAAGTATCATGAGCAGGTGCTGGACAGATTTCAGGGCATACCGCACATCCATCCCATTCTGGGAGATTCGGCGACCGTGCTGAAGAAACTTGCGCCATCGCTGCACGGACGTTCCGTTCTGTATTTTCTGGATGCCCACTGGTGCGTTGCTGAAAATACCGCGGGAGAAGCCTCCCAATGTCCGTTATTGCAGGAGATAGAGGCCATTGGATACCTGAACGCCAACAGCCTTGTCATCATTGATGACGCCAGACTGTTTTTGTCACCCCCGCTTGCGCCGCATGAAATTTCGCAATGGCCGGGTTTTCATGAGGTGTTGAGCGCGTTACAGAAACTGAGTTCAGATCATCAGGTATCTGTTATCAATGATCAGATCGTATATTATCCGGAAACCGTCGAACCGATTGTACGTGAATACGGTTACAAAAACGGAGTTGACTGGCTCAAGGTTTTCCATCAGCAGCGGGATTACGAAAACCTGAGGGAACAGTTCAATGGCGTGTTGGAGCAATTATACCGAAAAGATGCTGAAATTACAAGGCTTACCCGGATAGCTGACGCGCAGCAGGAAACGATTCAGGCCATGCAGCGCCGACGTTTGGGAGGCAGGCTGATAGCTTTCTTCAGGCCTCGGATTGGAATGCTGTACCAGTATCCTCCCAAACCGCTGACAATCCCTGATAGTTATATAACAAAGCGGCAGTGTCTTGCCGGACGGATGCCGACTGTTTCAATTGTGACGCCGTCTTTTAATCAGGGACAGTACATTGAACACACCATAAAAAGTGTGTTCGATCAAGATTATCCCCACCTGGAATATATCGTGCAAGACGGTGGGTCTCAGGACGGCACCGTTGAGATTTTGCGGAGATACCAGCACCGTCTTTCTGACTGGAAGTCAGTACCCGACCATGGGCAGTCTCATGCGCTGAACCTGGCGTTTGCCAGAACACATGGAGATATCATGGGGTGGCTGAATTCCGATGACATGCTGCTGCCAGGTGCGTTGAATTATGCGGTGCATTTTTTCATGGAACATCCGGAAGTAGATGTGGTTTACGGCCATCGCATTTTGATCGATGAGCAGGGCCTGGAAATCGGTCGCTGGGTGATGCCCCCTCATGATTCCCGTGTACTGTCATGGGCGGATTACATTCCTCAGGAGACACTGCTCTGGCGACGGAAGGTATGGGATAAGATTGGCGGACAAATAGATGAACGGTTCCGATTTGCGATGGATTGGGATTTGATATTACGATTCCGTGATGCCGGCGTAAAATTTGTTCGCCTGCCGCGATTTATGGGCGCCTTCAGGGTTCATCCGGAACAGAAAACGTCCGCTGAAATTACCGAGGCCGGAAAACAGGAGATGGCGGTGCTGCGGGAAAGATGTATGGGAAGGCCAGTAACGAGAAGAGAAATATTACATGCGCTTACGCCCTATTATATCAAACATGCCCTGTACCACAAATATTACCGGATACTGGAGCGCAGAGGCATTTTGAGGTCTGTAGAATATCCCGGTAAACATTCATAACCCCATTCACCATCATGGTCGTAGTGAATGCCGCTTCGATTCTGGCTCTGCCATTTCTTCCCATCCAGTTCAGCCTGCCGGGAGCGGCCAGCAATGCCCGGATAATTTCCGCCATGGAAACCGGGTCGTCGGGAGGAACGACAGCGCCGGTTATACCGTTTTTCACCAGCCAGGATGTTCCGGTGCCGACTTCTGTGGTGACGCAGGGAAGCCCGGAAGCCATGGCTTCAAGCAGCACCGTGCCGAATGCTTCTGCCCGGCTGTTGGCAGGCAGTACAAACAAATCGGCATTGTGGTATATGGCGGGCAGATCCGCATCGGGCATCTCGCCCAGAAAAAAGACACGATTGGCAATCCCGGTCTTTTGAGAGATATCTTCCCATTTGCTTTTCATTGGGCCATCGCCGACGATGGTCAGAGTGACATCCGGCAACATGACCAGTGCATGGAGTAAGGTATCCAGACTTTTATAGTATCGAAGTTTTCCGACAAACAGCAGACGGTTGCTGGTGGACGGAATGGCAATTTTATTTTCAGGGGGCTTGAATACCTGAGGATCAACTCCCAGCGGTACGACGTGGCATTTGTCTTTAAATGGCGCCAACCATGGAGACGATTCGACATATCTGGGGCTGGTGGCGATAATTGCCTGAACATGATTCAATATGTGTTTGAAAAACGGTCCGTACAAATACAGAATTTTCTTTTGTTGAACGACATCCGAGTGGTACGTCATAATGGTGGGGGTGTGATACTTGAATATCCAGGCGCTGAGTTCACCTAATGGATACGGAGAATGGACATGAACGATATCTGCCTTTCGGCGCATGATATTGAACGGATGGGTGAAGCTCAGCGGCATGGAAGCGACCGTACCGATACGCCCTGACTTCAATACTGCGACATTATTGAGGTATTCGCGTTGTGTGGTGCGCCCTGGATTGCAGACAATCACACTGACGGTATGTCCGGCAGATACCTGAGTTTCTGCCAGAATTCGAACATGGTTTTCGATGCCGCCGACAACCGGGAAATAATCTTTATAAATATGAAGAATATTCAATGTGCCAATCAACCAGGATGAATTTGAAAAAAGCATCCAACAGATAGCAATCTGCCTATGGACAAGTATTTTTGATGTCAGTACGAAGTCGTTGACATTAGCCGGATATCGTCGAGGTTGTCAATTAAAAAGCAGGTCGATCATGGCCGAATTTAACCACTCAAACATCTGTCAGCCGCTGTTCTGCGCAGAAAACATACAGACCCTTTTCAGGCGCCAGACAGGCCAGCGTTATGTTCAGCCGGCTTGCCAGTGCCACAGCCAGTGCTGTGGGGCGGGATACGGCCAGAATGACAGGAATTCCGGCGCGGGCGGCTTTTTGCACAAGCTCGTAGCTGATCCGGGAAGACAGCGCCAGAACCTTGGCAAGGTGCAGGCGGTGATCCATAAACAGGCTGCCGACGGCCTTGTCCACGGCGTTGTGCCTGCCCACATCTTCGGCGCAGGACAGTATCGCGCCGTCGCTGTCGATGATCATGGCTGCATGGGTGGCGCGGGTAATCCGGCGAAGCGGCTGGTGGTCAGAAAACTTATCCAGAAAGGCAATGGCGTCTGCCAGCGGAATGCGTGTGTCATCGTTGATGGCGCTGACGGCAGTAGCAATGTCCTGAATCAGCTCTTTTCCGCAGAGGCCGCAGCTTGTCTGGCTGATAAAACCGCGGCGATCTAAATGTCCGGCGATTTTTTTCCGCCGCTGCGCTGTCAGTGTAACCGTAACCACATTGGTGTCTGCGCCGTCGCAAGATGCCAGAGAGGCGATGTCCTCCGGCGCATCCGCAATGCCTTCGGCCAGACAGAAACCAGCAGCGTGAGAAATCTCATCGCCGGGAGTTCGCATGACTATTGAATAAGGAACGCCGTTGATCCGGATTGAAAGAGGCTCTTCGCCAACAAGATGGATGGCTATTTTCTGATATCCGTTTGAACCATCTTTGGTTTGGTGCAGTGCAGAACCCGATGAAAAAGAAGAAGACATCCAGCCTCCGAGAGCAGTAAAAAGCAGTGTATGGTCGTGTCCGACAATCAGACAGGAAATTCAACTTTTAAAGTTGACGACTTCGTAAAAAGTCGTCAAAGTCCTTTCATATCATTTTTGGCATTGTATGTCACAAAAAAATCTTGACTTTATCCGGTATTCAGATAAAAATTAAAAGATTTTAAAATATTTATCACGTAGATGGCTTCATAAAGCCGGCGCTGCATCATACCATCAGATGGTTTGATATCGGGATGTGGTTGTGACGGAAATTATGGAGCTGTTGTCATTTGTCGGGGGTAAGGAGGAACAAAATATGTACGCTGTAGTTGCAACGGGCGGAAAACAATACAGAGTTCAGACGGGTGAGACTCTCAGGATCGAAAAAATTCCTGGCGATGTGGGTGCTCCGGTAGCGTTTGATAAAGTGCTGCTGTACTCTGATGGCGAAACCCTTTCTGTCGGAAAACCGGTTCTTGGAAACGTTAAAGTCAATGCCCGCATTGTGGAGCAGGACAGAGCGAAAAAGATCATCGTATTCAAGTTCAAACGCCGTAAGGGATACCGTAAAAAACAGGGACATCGCCAATATTTCACGGCTGTGAAAATTGACAGTATTGAAGCATAGGCGCGATGCGGTCTCAATCGCGTGAAATTTTTGAGTCCATTAACTGGTGATGTGGAGATTTTAGATTATGGCACACAAAAAAGCAGGCGGCAGTTCACGAAATGGTCGTGACAGCAATGCCCAACGCAGAGGAATAAAACGTTTTGGTGGTGAAACCGTCCGGGCCGGCAATATACTGGTGCGTCAGGTCGGCACCCGGATTCATCCGGGCAGCAATGTGGGTTTGGGGAAGGACTATACGCTCTTTGCAACCGTAGATGGTGTTGTTAAATATGAGCGTTATGACCGCACCCGTAAAAAAGTCAGCGTTTATGCCGAGTGAAATTTATAGACGAAATTGATATCACAGTAGAATCCGGCAAGGGCGGCAACGGCTGCGTCAGTTTTCGGAGAGAGAAATTTATCCCCAAGGGCGGGCCGGATGGCGGCAGTGGCGGAAGGGGCGGCGATGTCATTTTGAAAACATCGCCCCGGAAACGCACTCTTTATGATTTCTCGTTCCGAAATCATTTCAAGGCCAAGAACGGTTCCGGCGGTGAGGGAAATCAACGAACCGGCAAAGATGGCGACGATCTGATTATTGAAATTCCTCCGGGTACGGTGGTGATCAACGCGGATACGAACGAAATCATCAAGGACTGCGTTCTCCCCGTTGAAACTTTTGTTCTGGCAAAAGGCGGACGGGGCGGTCAGGGGAATACCCATTTCAAGACGTCAACGCACCAGACCCCCCGATTTGCTCAGGACGGGGAATCCGGCCAGCATCTGTCTATCCGGCTGCAACTGAAGCTGATCGCTGACGTCGGACTTATCGGTATGCCAAACGCCGGAAAATCTACCTTGATTTCAACAGTTTCTTCCGCCCATCCTAAAATAGCCGATTACCCCTTCACCACGCTGATTCCCAATCTGGGGGTTGTTAAACCCCGGTGGGGAGGGGAACCGTTTATTGTCGCCGATATTCCCGGCCTCATCCAGGGTGCGCATACCGGTTCCGGGCTGGGTATCCGCTTTTTGAAACACGTGGAACGCACCCGTTTTCTGGTTCATGTGATTGACGCCTCAATGATTGATCCGGATTGTCCTCTGAAAAATTACGATATCGTCAATCAGGAACTCGCCATGTACAGCGATATACTGAGGGATAAGCATCAGGTGGTCGTGCTGAGCAAGATGGATATTACCGGATCGGAAGCGGCCGCAGACATCTTTCAGAAGGCTGTCGGATCGCAGCGTCAAGTACTCCGCATATCTGCTGTAACCCAATTCGGCATCGATAATCTGATCTCAACGATGGCGCGTTTTCTGGATACCGCTGATGGAAACCAGCAGAAAAACGAGTTTTGACAATGCGAAACGGGTAATTGTCAAGGTCGGCAGCAATGTGCTGACCGAAGACAACGGGCTCAACCTGAATGTGGTGCGTTCGATCAGCCGCCAGATATGCCGCTTGATTGACAGAGGGCTGGAAGTCATTCTCGTAACGTCCGGCGCCATGTCTGCGGGCATTCGTAAAATCGGTCTTTCCAGAAGACCCGATGAGATTCCCAGACGTCAGGCCGTATCTGCGGTAGGCCAGGCGAGTCTTATCATGGAGTATGAAAATGCGTTCGAACGCTATGGCACCAAGGTGGCGCAGATTCTTCTGACCAGTGAAGACCTCAGCAACCGCAAGCGGTATCTGAACGCCAGAAACACGCTGAATACCCTGCTGGCCTGGCAAGTGGTTCCCGTCATCAACGAAAACGATACGGTTACCATCGAGTCCATCAAATTCGGTGATAACGACAATCTGGCGGCCATGATTACGCTGCTGCTCGACGCCGATATTCTGATCATCCTGTCAGATATTGACGGTCTGTTCACCAAAGATCCCCGAACCCATACCGAAGCCGAACTGATTCCAATGGTGACGGCGTTTCGGAAAAATCTGGAAAAATCCGCCAGCGCCATTCCCGGATCTCTCGGAACGGGGGGGATGCTCAGCAAGATCAAAGCTGCCAAAAAAGTGACCGCCGCCGGCGTCCCGATGGTGGTAGCCAACGGCAATATTCCGGATATCCTTGAAAAACTGTTCAATGCCGAATCTTTTGGCACATTTTTTATGCCGCAAAGCGAGCGTCTGGCCAGCCGCAAGTGCTGGATTGGCTATTCGTTGAAACCTGAAGGTGGTATCATCATCGATGGCGGCGCCGCCACCGCAGTGTTGAAACGGGGTAAGAGCCTTCTGGCCAGCGGTGTTGTAGGGGTTGAGGGGGACTTCGGACAGGGTGCGCCGGTGGAATTTAAAACCATCAATAACGATGTGCTGGGAACCGGTCTTGTGAATTACAGTTCCGGTGATATCCGAAAAATCATGGGGCTGCAATCCCAAAAAATTTCGGAAAAGCTGGGACAAAAGCCCTATGACGAAGTGATTCACAGAGATAATCTGGTAATCACTGCGGAAAAAGATAAAAGGCATCAGGAGGCGTCTCATGACGATTGAATCCATGATCAACGATATGGCCAGAGCCGCGAAATCTGCATCCCGTGAAATGGCTGCGTGCTCGACGCTTCAAAAAAATGCGGCGCTGCTGAAGCTGGCGGATTTGTTGCGCGACAACGCTTCACTCATTCAGCAGGAAAATGTCAAAGATGTCGAAAATGCTCGAAAGGCCGGGCTTTCTTCCGCCATGATAGACCGCCTGACAATCAAAGACGGGACGATCAACGCGATGACCGACGGCCTTCGGGAAGTGGCGGCGCTGGAGGATCCTGTCGGGGCAGCTGTCCGATCGTGGCGCAGGCCCAATGGACTGGAGGTGTCGCGTGTCCGGATTCCACTGGGGGTCATCGGAATGATCTATGAATCGCGGCCCAACGTGACGATCGATGCGGCGGCGCTTTGCCTGAAATCCGGGAATGCTGTGATTCTTCGGGGCGGCTCGGAAGCACTTTATTCCAATCAGGTGCTGGCAGGGCTGATTTCCCGCTCGCTTCAGGAAACCGGCCTTCCGGCAAAGGCCGCGCAGGTGATTCCCATCCCGGATCGCAGCGCTGTGACGCTCTTGCTTCAGCAGGAAGAATGGATTGATCTGATCATCCCCCGCGGCGGAGAGAGCCTGATCCGGTTTGTGGTGGAAAACTCCCGGATTCCGGTACTGAAGCATTATAAAGGCGTCTGTCATGTATATGTGGACGCGGATGCCGACATCGAAATGGCCGAACGCATCTGTATGAACGCCAAGGTGCAGCGGCCCGGAGTCTGCAACGCCATGGAAACCCTTCTGGTGCACCAGGCGGCGGCAGCCGCATTTTTGCCGAGAATGGCCGAAAAACTGCAAGCCGCCGGCGTTACGCTCCGCGGATGTGAAAAGACGCTTCGGATATTGCCGCAGATTACGCCTGCAACAGCGGAGGACTGGCCTGCTGAATATCTGGACCTGATCCTGGCGGTCAAGGTGGTATCGGATATGGATGAGGCGATGGCCCATATTTCGGCTTATGGTTCGGATCATACCGAAGCCATTGTGACGCAGAATTACGCGAATGCCAGACGGTTTGTGAAAGAAGTGAATTCTTCCGTGGTGCTGGTCAACGCCTCCACCCGTTTTAATGACGGCGGCCAGTTGGGGTTGGGCGCTGAAATTGGTATCAGCACTACCAAACTCCATGCCTTCGGACCGATGGGCCTGGATGAGCTGACCACCACCAAGTTTGTGGTGCTGGGAGATGGCCAGATTCGGGAGTAAACGCCGGATGGCGGGAAACAAACGACATGGGCTGGCTGGATAGCAGAAATCCGGAGAAGCGATGAGGAGGCATGAAGCACCGTGCGGATCGGACTGTTTGGCGGCACATTTAATCCGGTGCACTTCGGGCATCTCCGGACGGTTCTGGAAGTCACGGAACATTTCAAGCTGGATCGGGTTTACCTGGTTCCATCGGCAATGCCGCCGCATAAATCCAGCGATGGTATCGCCAGTCCCCATGACCGGCTGGAGATGATCCGCCTTGCAACCGAAGGCGTTTTGGAATTTGCGCCGTCGGATATTGAATTGCAGCGCACAGGCCCATCCTACACGATCGACACCTTGAACGTTTTTTCGGACATGTTTCCGGAGGCTGCGCCCTGTTTTCTGATATTGGGGCTGGATGCGTTTCTCGAAATTCATACCTGGAAATCTCATCTGGAAATACTGCGGCAGGTTCCGCTGATCGTCATGGGAAGACCGCTGGAAGGGGGCAATGACGTCGCTGCATCCGAAAATAGCATTTCAGATTCCGTCATCCGTTATCTGTCAGCTTTTTTGTCGTCCGACTATATCTATGTACCAGAGCAAAGCGCATACCGTCATCCGGAATTTCAACCTGTGTATCTGATGGAGGTGACGCATTTGGACATTTCATCATCCGCTATCCGCCGCCGGATCCAAAACGGCCAATCTATCCGATTTTTAACGCCGGACGCTGTGCTGACTTATATTTCCCATAAAGGACTTTATCGATGATTGTGCAGTCGCTTCCCGATCCGTCACTGGATCTGTTTGTTCACGCGGTGCAGGGGAAAAAAGCCCTGGATATCCTGATTCTCGATCTCAGGGGCAAGACCGCTTTCACGGATTTTTTTCTGATTTGCAGCGGTCGTTCCAGCCGTCAGGTGATGGCCATTGCGGATCATATTCAGGATGAACTGAGAAAAAACCATATCCGGCCGCTGGGAATCGAAGGCGCTGGGTCCGGCCACTGGATACTTCTGGATTTCGGTCACGTTGTCGTTCATGTTTTCTATGACCCGGTACGGCGATTCTATAATCTGGAGGGGCTGTGGTCGGATGCTCCCAGAATTCAGATCGAAAGTCCTGAAACCGAATCACCGGAGTTCTTTGCAGAGGGAGAAGATGCTGATGACACATCGAATGTGCCTGCTTATGATTCTTGATGGCTGGGGAATCCGCGATTCCCGCATCGCCAATGCCGTTCAACTGGCCGATACCCCGTATCTGAGCGGACTGAAATCCTCTTATCCCCATACCCGGCTGCGATGTTCCGGAGAGGCTGTAGGACTTCCGGACGGTGTGATGGGAAATTCCGAAGTCGGGCATATGAATATCGGCGCCGGCCGAATTGTGTATCAGGATCTGGTGCGCATCAACAAAGCCATTCGTGAAAAGACGTTTTTTGAAAATCCCGTGCTTTCCACGGCCATGAAGGAGATAAAAAGCCGTAACGCCGCGCTGCATCTTCTGGGGCTTCTGTCGGATGGCGGAGTTCATAGCGACATACATCATCTTTTCGCGCTTCTGGACATGGCCCGTGAAATTGGCGTCCCCAAAGTATATGTGCATGTGATTCTGGACGGCCGTGATACGCCGCCGGACAGCGGCGTCGGTTATGTCCGGCAACTGAAGGCGCATATTTCACGATATGATTTTGGGGATATCGCCACGCTGTGCGGCCGTTACTACGCCATGGACAGAGACAAGCGCTGGGATCGGGTTGAAAAAGCTTACCGGCTCTATGCGACAGGAGAGGGCATCCACGAGACCGATCCGGTGGAAGCCGTTCAAAAAGCATATCAGCGCGGAGAAGGCGACGAATTTGTCAAGCCGGTTGTCATGACGGATAGAGGGGATCATCCACTTGGCGTTCTGCAGGACGGAGACGGTGTGATCTGTTTCAATTTCAGATCCGACCGGGTGCGCCAGATCACACACGTCTTCAATGACCGGGAATTTCCCGATTTCAACCGTCAGGGGCTGCCACAGTTATGTACCTATGTCTGCATGACCCAATATGAAGAAGTATTTTCGCTTCCGGTAGCGTTTGCGCCAATCAGTCTGAAGGATATTCTGGGAGAAGTCATTAGCCGCAGCGGCCTTCGACAGCTTAGAATTGCAGAAACCGAAAAATACGCGCATGTCACGTATTTCTTCAATGGCGGCGAAGAGAATCCGTTTCCACTGGAAGACCGCTGTCTGGTACCGTCTCCGCGGGATGTCGCCACTTATGATCTGAAACCGGAAATGAGCGCCAGCATGGTGACAGAGCAGTTGCTGCACCGGATAAGCGAAACCGCATATGATTTGATCGTACTGAATTTCGCCAATATGGATATGGTAGGACATACCGGTATTCTGAAGGCCGCCATCAAGGCCTGCGAGACTGTGGATACGTGCGTGGGCAAGATCGTGGACAAGGTGCGATCTTCCGGTGGTGTGGTGCTGATTACCGCAGACCATGGCAATGCTGAAACCATGGCCGAAGAAGATGGAAGCCCTCATACGGCGCATACGTTGAACCCCGTGCCGCTGATTCTGGTGGACGATTCACGTAAAAATGCGGTACTCAGGGAAGGCGTTCTGGGCGATATCGCGCCAACCATTCTCGAAATCATGAATATCAAGAAGCCGACAGCGATGACCGGCATCTCTCTGCTTGCAACGAATGCAGGCATTGATTCATTTCGGTGATTCCTCAGGCGTCTGATATGTCTTATCCACGATCGTTACCGGCGGAAAAGAACGACCATCTTTCATGGCCTTCAGCGTTTCGTCGTGGCGTTTCTGGTCATACCAGAACAACCCCCCAGTGGTGCTGTTAAAAGGATCGAAGAGATCGTTTGTCAGGCGGGTTCCCAGCGG
Source organism: Desulfobacteraceae bacterium (assembly GCA_027325475.1). GTDB lineage: Bacteria > Desulfobacterota > Desulfobacteria > Desulfobacterales > Desulfatirhabdiaceae > RAAP-1. Next base: position 13,804 of record DAIEFO010000020.1, read on the forward strand.
CGTCGGCAGGCGCCACCACCGCCAGTAGGCTTCCCGCGTGTAAGGAATCATGAATGTGGGGACAAACATTCCGATGTCATGAATCCGCTGCTGAATTTCGCGGGACAGGCGGATTCGCTCCGCTTCGTTCAGTGAATTGCGATATGCTTCAATCAGCTTGTCCATTTCCGGATCGTCAGTATTGGTGATGTTGTTGGTCTGGGGTTTGTGTGCATTCACCGAATGAAAAAATTCCCAGTATTGGGGCCGCAGCGACGTACTCCATCCCATCCAGGCCACATCGAAATTTTTTTCCAGAATTCGCTTGAATGCCGCTGCCGAGTCGCTTTGCTGGAGTATCAGTTCGATACCCGCCTTTTTAGCTTCTTCTTTCAGTACGACAAGCCGGGGGGTGTATTCCTCGAAACCGTATATCACGTCAACGGAAAACCGTTTACCGTCTTTTTCCCAGATACCGTCAGCGCCGCGATGCCAGCCGGATGCTTTCATGTAATGATCCACCTTGGCCAGATCGAACCGTCTGGCTTTGATAGCGTTGTTGGTGTAGGGACCATAGCCTACGAATGCCTGCTCCAGGCGGAAATAATCACCGCGGAGTACCTGATCAATCACCTTTTCGATATTCATGGCATGAGCAAAGGCATAACGGACATTGGGATCTTTGAAAATTTCCCGGTCCATATTCAGCCACATTCCGACGGCTGAACGCGGCTTGTCATTGAAAAACCATGCCCGATCCACATAGCCTTTTTCAAAAACCGGAATCTGACATTTATCGTGCCAGTATTGAGGCATTATCAGACCGAAAACGTCCTGCTTTCCCTTTTTGAAATACTCCCAGAGCATGTTGAAGTCGCGTACGACCGTATAGTTGACCCGGTCTGCATTGAACCGATTTTTAAAATATCGGAGGTCTTTGCCCCACCAGTCTTTATTGCGTTTGAAATGAATATATTTCCCCATCTGGAAATCGGCGATCTGGTATGGACCTGTGTTAGGAACGATCTTCCAGTTGTACCGTGAAACGAAGTCCGGCCCCAGCGTACCATAATAATGGCGCGGCGTCGGGCTGATCGC
>DAIEFO010000210.1 GCA_027325475.1 Desulfobacteraceae bacterium
TCGCAGGCAAAGCGTGCAAATCCTTAGGAATGAAGAGTACTTGTCGTACGCTGCAATGACGAAGGATGCAGCATAACGCAGCATGCGGACTTTTTACGAAGCCGTCAAGGCTATCTACCGCAGAGAATTTAACGGAATCCCTTTTACATAGTCACTATATGAAGTTGGTATTTTTCGAGTTTCCATTCTGTCTCACCCTTTCATTTAAGATGATATGGGACACAGTCATTTTCAAAATACCGGAAAAAGCTTCGCCATCGGAAAAAAGAATTTGATCTCTATCCAAGCATCGCAACCAATTCGATCCTTGGGGCGACAGATTTTATAATTTTTTCCCCGTCATTGCTTTCGGCAGACGATTTTTGGCGTATCAACAACCCTTTTTGTTCCAAGAAACGAATATCCTTAACTATGGTTGAACGGTTTCGATTCAGATTGTGGACAAGGTCTCTGATAGTCTGCGGCTTTTTCATCACCTCAATCATGATTCGGCGACGAGCAACTGACAACACCATAAACATCTGCTGAGGATCTTCAAAGGTTATCGTTATTTTTTCATAAAAATTATCGCCGCTGTCTGCTTTCAGTGCTGCATTCCTGGCCCTTGAAAAAAAATTGTCCACACTATCTGTACGTATCAATAACGTCGTCATGGTCTCTTCTCTCGTATTCTTTTCATCAAATCCTGCCATGCCCCCCATGTAATGCCGATGATGATGCCCATGCGCATTGTCATAACCCAGCACTCGCCCATTGTCTCCAGCATAAATTGTTGGATTGATATAGGCCAGATTATAACGGGTCACAATCGTTTTACCCTTCTCCTGATAACCCCACACCTCATACTGCAAAATTCCGCCACCTGATTTTGCTGACAGTTCAAATCGTTCACGTTCAAGAAGGCGGCCTGTTTTTGTTTTCGGCATGAGGCCGTAAGCTAAGTTTAGGTGTTAAGTTTTAAGATTTTGAAATTGGGGGGAAGATGATTTTTGGATTGACTTGATTAAAGAATGGAGCATCGACGAAATGGCTTTGAGTTCTTCGGCCAATTCTTTCTGAATTTCACCGTCAATCAAACCGATCATAGGAAAATTCAGAAGCCCGTGGTGTTCATCAACCTTTCTTCATTCCTTGAAATTATTGAAAGAAAGTCTGTTGCTTTTAGGATTTTAATTCTTTTATAACTTTTCAGGTTTAACAAGTGCTTATCTCCGGAGACAATGAAGTTTGACCTGGAGGATACGGCACATTCGATAAATTTATCATCATCCGGATCATCATCGATTATCGATATTTTTTCCTGAGTTGTTATCAGCTTTGTAAAGGTGGAAAAGTCAAGAAGGATTTGAGCAGCTTCCTCATCTGAAAGATCAAATTTTGTTCTTAATTTTCTATCAATTTCAGCCTGTATTTCCAATGAAGTAAAAATCAATACTTGCCCATTGCGCCCTAAATCAACTATCGCACGAGGTTTTCCACCCCAGAATATCGCTGATATATAAATATTTGTATCGATAACGATTCTATGGATCATTGCGGTTATATTCCCTGTCAAACCATTGTTTGCAACGATTGACTATCCATGAAGGAACACATCCAATTCCAGTTCATTCATGTCAGGGATATTATATTTTTGGGCCAATGACTCTGTAAAGGAATAAAAATCTTCCTGATAGCGTTTATCCTGAACGATTTCCCTTATCAGAGTCATTTTTTTGCTAAAGGCCAGTTGAAAAACCAATTCGCGTATCTGATCGTAATCAATATCGATTTCTCTTAACTTCGGCATCTTATTTTCCTGCCCTTCTCTTCTGATGGAAGCCCTGTATTAATTGTATCAGTGTCGATCAGGATATTTTCCATTGATTAATGATTTCCCTTGTTACCCAAAACAGCCCGCCATACCAGTCGGCAAACACAACCGCCGGGATCGCACAAGCCCACCTGCGGACGGGTGTAAAACCCGCCCCTACAACCCCATCGCCGATATGGCAGAAAGAAATTCGATGCGAGTCAGATCGGAAATCAGAATCGGTGAATCCCCCCGATAGATATCCAGGATTTCATCGGTCCCATCTTCCGGATGATACATTTTTACAAAGGCTGATGTATCCAGAATATATTTCGCAGTCGGTCCTCACGATCTTCCAGAACGGCGTCCGCCCAGCTTGCACGAGACATGCCCGTCAATTCATGACGGCGATCGATCGATGGCGCTTTTCTCCCGGAAGGCTTTGGCGTCATACGCTTCAATGCCTCGATATAGTCATAAATTCAGCATATGATATGATATGATATTAAGCGGCAGTATGGTGAGTTAAACGATAAGCCGGGGCAATTCCCGGATAATTGATGGTAAGGATTTTATGGTCCTTATATTGCCATCTTTGTGCGTTTTAGCCCCTTGCCTTCAGCCTCTTTTGATTCTTGATTCTTCACGGGCTCTCCTTTATAGAGTTGGTTCGCCAAAACTCACCCCAAGAAAGGATACACCCGTGAAGAACTCATTTGTGAAACAATTCGACCAAAATATCAAGTTCAATTATTCATGCTTCGACCGGGTCATTCTTCGCGGCTACATCATTCGCCTGTTTTTTGCCGGTGGTATCGCAGTGTTGCTTCGCGCCCTTGGCTTCAATTCTTTGTCAAACGGCGTTATGCGCATATTGACCGACCAATTGAACTCCCATATCGAAAAGATTGCCAAAGCCCGGCAAGAAGTTCGAACGCCTCTACAGATGCCGAAAACCCGTCAAGCAATACTACATCTACTTTCATGATTGTCTATTGGGCGGCCCCTGCTACCTGAAAATCTCTTCATACCTGCCATTTCAGTGCGAGTTTTATTTCAACGGCCATAACGCCATTGCCCTTCAACTGGATCAAAAGAAAATCCACTGCAAACTTCACGGCAACGCCATTGTCGATATCGATGACCCAGATGCTATTGAAGAGGCGGTAAAATCATTGACAGGCCGGATGGTTTTCGATCGGATCACCTACTGGATGAACATCTTCTTCAAATTCAATAAGGGTAAATACTCCACCAGTTCAAAGTTTTTACGCCATGACTGGTATCTGGCCCAAATCGAAGTCTCTTCCAATGTCATCTTCAAATCTGCCCGTTTTTGCACCAGCCTCCTTGAACGGCTCCTGGATAAGTTCCACAGGCTCGGATTGCCCGAGACCATTGCCCAGATTTTCAGCAGGCGGAACCACTGCGCCACAACATCCAGGACCTTTTGGCGGTTTTACGATAACAATGCCTGTATCAAACACTGATTCAGGGGTAATTCCATCAAGCAGTACAACAAAACCGGCTTTTTTCTTCGTACCGAAACCACCATCAACAACCCCAAATCGCTGGGACTTAAAAAACCTGTGCTCTTTCTACAGGCCGCTTTGTGGACGGGAATCGAGTGCAATGACCGGATGTTGAATTGCTGCGCCGATGTGGATGTGTCGTCTATTTTTGAATCGGAACCGGATAAATTCTCTCAACCCGTTATGGATGAAACAGGGCCGAACCATCACAGCCTCGGATTTCAGGAAAACCCGTCAAAAGGCATTGGCGGAAGAGCTAATCAAACCCAAATATCAGGCATACGGCTTCCGAACGGTGGATCTGTTAAAAAACCTTTCCGATCACTTCCGAAATCCTGCACAAATCCGCTACGAAATGAACAAAATGAAGGCCAGGGAAGTTATCTCAAAACCAAATAACAAGTCATTTTATAGGGTTACGGAAACTGGCTGGAAGTGGCTCTGGCTTGAAATCTGCTCGGCAAACCATCTGATCCGTCAATCCATACGTTTCACGAGATGGGAAACTTGCAGCAATCCGACAAACTTCCGTCACCATGTTCATCGAAAGTTTCCATACATCCAATTTCTATGCGGCTTCTCCATTTTTTATCGTGAAATGTTTTTTCGCCTTCACGCCCTCACGATTTCACCCCTTCACGCCCTTACGCAAATTAACTCAGGTATCGTTGTTGGAACCAAAACCCACACACAGCTTGACAAATATATAGCTTTCAGGCTATATTGTCGCCATGTGGGATGTCGAATTTACAAATGAATTTGGTGAATGGTGGGTAACCCTGACCGAAGACGAACAGGATTCGCTGACTGTCAGCGTCAAGTTGCTGCAGACCATCGGCCCATCGCTTGCACGGCCGTATGCCGACACCGTAAAGCAATCCAGGCACAGTAACATGAGGGAGCTTAGAACCCAGGTTCACGGGCAACCACTGAGGACATTCTACGCATTTGATCCGCGGCGTAAGGCAATTTTGCTGATCGGTGGTTCCAAAGTCGGAGACGGACGTTTTTATGACCGGATGATTCC
>DAIEFO010000211.1 GCA_027325475.1 Desulfobacteraceae bacterium
CTGTCATTGGGGCACTGAGGGCATTTCCTGCGCGAGATTTTCAAAACGCGTATAGGAGTTTAAAAAGGTGAGCATGGCCAAACCTGTCGGGCCATTTCGATGTTTGGCCAGGATAATTTCAGCCTTTCCCCGATTGGGATTGTTCTCATCCTTATTATATACCTCATCCCGGTAAATAAACATAACCATATCGGCGTCCTGTTCAAGGGCGCCAGATTCGCGCAAGTCAGATAACTGGGGATGCTTGTCGCTGCGTTCCTCCAGTTTTCTGTTGAGCTGAGACAGCGCAACGATCGGCAGATCCAGCTCCCTGGCCAGTGATTTGAGAGAACGGGAAATTTCCGCTATTTCCAGATCCCTGCGCTCACTGGATATCGAACTTTTCATCAACTGAAGATAGTCAATGACGATCAGCCCCAGATTCTTTTCCATTTTAAGCCTTCTGGCCTTTGCACGTATGGTCATGGAAGAGATATTGGAGACATCATCGATATAAATAGGGGCTTGGGATAACGTACTTGCGGCATGGGTAAGACGTTCCCAGTCCTCATCGCTGAAAAAACCATCCCGGATACGCGCCGAATCGATACGGGCCTCCGCGCACAGCATTCGCATGGAGAGTTGTTCCTTAGACATTTCCAGTGAAAAAATCGCGCAAGGGGTATTGCTTTCAACCGCGACATTGCGGACCATATTCAGCGCCAGAGCAGTTTTTCCCATGCTGGGTCTTGCCGCCAGAATCACCAGGTCCGATCTCTGGAATCCCGATGTCAGATGATCTATTCCATGAAAACCGGAGGGAACGCCGGTGTAAAGGGTCTTGTTGCCCTGACGTTCCTCGAGCTTGTCGATATTGGTTTCAATCAGGGATGCGATATGGTTGAAGGCAGGTCTGATTTTATGCTCCGAAATCTCGAACACCGAGGATTCCGCAAAATCCAGGACATCCTCCACATCATCATGGTCTTCAAAACACCTCTGAACAATACGGTTGGCCTTCTCGATGAGACGCCTCAGACATCCTTTATCATGAATGATTTTAGCATAATGCACGGCGTTAACGGCTACGGGAATGGAATCCATCATTTGAACGATGGCAGACACGCCGCCGACGGATTCCAAGTGCCCTTTGGCTTTCAGCAGATTGGTGACCGTGATGATATCCACCGGTTCCGCTTTACCAAAAAGCTCTGTCATGGCCGTATAAATTTTTTGATGTGCTGAACGGTAAAAATCATCCGGAGACAACACTTCCACAATATCCAGCAAGGTGCTGTTGTCATGAAGAATGGCGCTGATAATAGCTTCTTCAGCTTCAAGGCTGTGTGGAGGCAGGTGGTTGAGAGAGGGGTTTTCCGGCTGTTCCTGAGATTTCATTGAGAATATCCTGACAACATCAGTTCTGGTAAGCACGCAATAAGCCAAAAACCGGATGGCAAGGTAAAAAACCCCGTATTCAGACGATTAACGCCTGCACCATACGCTACAGGAAAGATGCAGCACACTGGCTGGAGTTGGCTTTTTCTGCAAAGCGACCCGTTTTTTATCTCAGCAAACGCTTTCTTCGAGTTTCTGAGAAAGAGTCTCTACCTGTTTTTGGAGTGATACGCTTTCCCGAATACCTTTTTCAATGGTATGGATGGAATGCAGGGCTGTGGCATGATAGCGGTTGAAGCTCTTCCCGATGGCCTGCAGCGGGGAATCCGTATATCTGCGGGAGAGATAAATGGCTATCTGACGGGGTCTGACAAGCGCCTGTCTGCGGGAAGCCGACATGATATCCTGATGGGAAATATTGAATTCCTGACACACCAGTTTTTTGATAACATCCACGGTAATCTGCTTTCGCTGACGAACGATATTTCTGATGACGCTCTCCGCCAGGTTCATATTTACAGGCATTCCCAGAAGAGATGATTTGGCCGTAATACCGATCAGACCGCTTTCCAACTGCCGCACATTTTCCGTCAGTTCACTGGCCAGATACTGGGTGATTTCATCCGGAATAAGAATACCGCTGCCGGTCGCTTTTTTCTGGAGAATACGCATACGGGTTCTGAAATTGGGCGGATCGATGGCAGAAATAAGTCCTCCGGAAAGCCTCGACCGAAGCTTGTCGTTGAGCCTGGGAATTTCTCCCGGAAGATAGCAGCTTGAAAATATTATTTTTTTACCCGAATCGTAGAGGGTATCCAGAGTCATGGCCAGTTCGACCTGAGTACGTTCTTTACCGCTCAGATAATGCACATCATCCAGCAGCAGCACATTGCAGCCAGTGCGGTACTTCTTTTTGAAGTCACCGATGGCGTCATGCTGAAGCGCTGCAACCATTTCGTTTGAAAAATCTTCGGCGGTAATATAATATACTTTTTCCGATGGGTTTTCGGACAAAATGTAATTGCCGACTGCCTGTGTTAAATGGCTTTTTCCCATGCCGGTTTTGGATAACAGAAACAAAGAATGCTGCTGCTTCTTTTTCCCGGACGCCAGCGCCAGCGACGCGGAATACGCAAAATCGTTGTTACCGCCCACGACAAACTGGTCAAAGGTATAGTCTCTTCTTAAAAACCTTCCACTGGAAGGCTGAGCCTCAGCCTGAGGAAACAGGGGCTTCTGGTAGCTGATTTCCGGACGATTCTGACTGACGACATTCTGATCAGCCACCTCCATGACAATCTGGCAAGGCTTTCCCAACGCCTGCTGTATTTCTGAGGCGATCAGATTCCCATAGTGCTCCTGAACCCGTTTTTTCGAAAAAACATTGGGGCACGACAACACCAGAACATTATCATCTGCTTTTTTGAACACCACGGGTTCAATCCACATGCGATAGCTGTGGCCGGGAATGCGATTTTTGATAAGTGTCTTGGTTGTATTCCAGATAGATTCCATAGATGTTGAGGCTCTTAAACAAGATAGGGTTTCGGAAGGCATTAAAAGCCAATCGATCGGATATTCGGAATTTTTACTGATTTGTGTTGAGTTCCATGTTCATGCAGGTGCTGTTTTATCCAAGCTTTCCCAAACAGTCAATCATCGAATCGGCTGGTTTTAAACCGGTCGTCATAGAATTGTGAACATAAGCTATCTTGCTGTAAATTAATGAGATATCAGATCATATAAATTCAACTGTCTTAAAATACAGCTTTTTAAAAACCCGATTTTTTACTAACGATTTGAAGTAGATTTCAGGTTATCAGAAAGTTATCAACAATTGATGAAATATCGTTAAGCTCGTTATTTCTCTTGTTTTCGCTGAATATCTTTTAAAATCGTTAATTATTTTCTGTAAGACAGACTTTGGCCAATTAAACTTCGGAAATTCAAGATGAAACGATCCGATATCATACAAAGGGTATTTTCCTTATGCCTGTAAAATCCAGACTCCTGATTGTGGATGATGAACTGGATATGCTTTCCCTCCTGAAACGCTCTATCCGGGGGCATGTTGATTGTGATATCGAAACGGTTTCAAGTGCAACAGCAGCGCTGGAACTATTTCAACGAGAGAGTTTTGATATAGCACTGGTGGACATTCGAATGCCTGACATGGATGGCATTCAACTCCTGGAGCAGTTGCGAAATCAGGATCCATGGCTGACCGTTATCATGATGACCGCGTACGGTGTCATCGAGGTGGCTGTGGAATCCATCAAGAAAGGGGCTTACGATTTCATCACCAAGCCTTTTGAACAGGACGACCTGATGCGCCTCCTGCAGAAAGGCATTGAGCGTAGCAGACTGCTTCGAGAAAACCGTCAGCTTCAACAGCGCATTCAAAAAGAGGAAATGTTTCAGAATCTGGTAGGCGTCAGCCATGCCATGCAAAAAGTATATGATACCATCCGGATGATTTCCGGAACCGATGTGACCGTTTTGGTAACCGGAGAATCCGGAACGGGAAAGAATCTGGCAGCCAGGGCTATTCATGCGCTCAGTTCACGCAGCGCTGGCGCTTATGTGCATGTCAACTGTCCGACGGTGCCGGAAAATATTCTGGAAAGCGAGCTGTTCGGATATCAGAAAGGCGCGTTCACCCACGCCACTCACGATAAAAAAGGGCTGTTCGAAGCCGCGGAGGGCGGCACTATCTGTCTGGATGAAATTGGGGAGATTCCGCTTTCCGTCCAGACCAAACTGCTTCAGGTTCTGGAAGACAAACAAATCAAGCCCCTGGGACAGACCCGAACCATTCAGGTGGATGTGCGGGTCATCGCATCCACCAATCAGGATCTTCAGGCCAAACTGATTTCAAAGGAATTCCGGGAAGATCTCTATTACCGCCTGAATGTCATCAATCTTCACATGCCGG
>DAIEFO010000212.1 GCA_027325475.1 Desulfobacteraceae bacterium
GATATCCCAGAAAGTATAGCAGGCTTCCGGCTCCACCTCACCCAGAAAGGGGATGCCGTCCGTGTTTGCAAGAACGTTGCAGATGCCGAGTTCCCGCAGTTCATTGAGCAACAGAACGGGATTGGTTCCGGTGATGAAGATGCCGGGTTTGGGCCGGAATCGGATCCGCCAGGTGGCTTCATGGCCTGCGGATTCCGGTATATCCGGGCTGTCGTTCCCGCAGGCAGGCGCCTCATCGAGTGACAGCGTGCCGCCTGAAACAACAGCGGCGTCCGACTCCTGAAGCATCTCCTTGAACGCACGGGCAAGCGCATCCGCAGCCATGTCGTCCTCAGCAGTACCAGGCCCTGATTCTTCCAGCATTTTTCGGATTTCATCGCAGGCGGACAGCGTCAGATCGATCAGGTGTTTGGATACGGACATTTTCCCGTTGCGGATCCGGTCATAGACGTTTTCCACGTTGTGCGTAAACATCGAAATCCTGTCAAAACCGAACATGGCGCCGGACCCTTTGATGGTGTGCATGGCGCGGAACACCCGTCCGATAAGATCGGCATCGTCAGAGTCTTTTTCCAGCTCCAGCAAAGCGGATTCCAGCTCTCCGAGCAGCTCATACGCCTCTTCCTTGAAGGCCTGCCTGTGATTATCCATCATCCCAGCACCTTTTTGACAACCGCAATGAGTTGTTCCGGTTTAAAGGGTTTGACGATCCAGCCTGTGGCGCCGGCGGCTTTACCTTCCTGTTTTCGTTCCGCCTGCGATTCTGTGGTCAACATGATGATGGGGATAAACTTGCAGGCCGGATTGGCGCGCAGGGCGCGGATCAGGCCGATGCCGTCCAGATTCGGCATGTTCAGATCCGTGAGCACCATGTTGAGAGGCTGGTTTTCGACTTTGCTTAGAGCGTCCTTTCCGTCACAGGCTTCGATAACGGTATAGCCCGCGTCCCGGAGGGTGAATGTGACCATTTGCCGGACGCTGGCCGAATCATCGACTGTCATGATCGTTTTGGTTGTCATGGCTCATCCCTCCATGTCCACAGGCAGGGGTTGTCTCCGCCGAGTGTGCAGGCTCTGGGCCTCCGATAGCCTGATGATTCCAGAATCGTCTTGAAGCGTTCCGGCATGTTTCCAGACAGCATCAGATTCTGTCCCGCTCTCAGGCAGGTGCGGTGAAGAGAACAGATTAACTGAAGGAAGGACACATCCGCTGTTTCGACGTTTTCCATATCCAGACGCAGACGATCTCCTTTGCTCCGAAAGCTTGTCAGGGCCTCCAGCGCTTCTCCGGCATTTTGAAGGGAAACCTCCCCCCGAATTGTCAGTAAGGCGTGGTCTGGCATTTCAGTGATTTCAAACGGGTTCATCTTTATTCTCCTGTTGCGGTGTTGCTGCCTTTTGATAGTTCCTTTGCTAAAACAATTCGATATTGTCTCCCAGATCGTCTTCCGGAGACGCCGTATCGGGCGGTGCATCCGCCGCTGTGGATACCGGCGTTTCGGTAAAAGGCGCAGTATCTGTATCCAGTATCGTCAAGTTTTCATCAAACAGTATATCGTCTGTGGATTCAACTGTTTTTTCATCATCAAAGAGTATATCGGAAAAAATTTCCGGTTCATCAGAATTATTTACAGATGCCGGTGCATCGGCGATATTGGCGCTGACGGTGCCCGCCACGGCAGCGGCCGCCGCGCCGCCGGCAATGCTTTGATGTATCTCGCGCTCTCTTTCCATCGTGTAGCGTTCAGCCATTTCTGTCGCCAGGCCGGGGGTGGTTTCGGGGCTGGCTGTGGGGCAGAACTGCTTGGCTTCTGCGACCATGGCTTCCAGCGTTGCTGTCACTTCACGGACTTTTGCGCTGATACTGTGGTGTACATCGATGCCCGCCACCGTCGTTTCGATATCCTGGGTCAGCGTGCTGCCATCCAGATGGATCTGTCTCAATAAATCTGAAACCTCCTGATCCATCTGATGAAGAGGGGCGATCATGCTGTCAATCTGTCTGGATGGGTCGGACAATTCCGAATGACTTATCGACGCTGTCACTGGATTGTTACGGATCAGTTCTTCGGTTTCGGATGTTCCTGTGAATGTTCCGGCTTCCGTCATGACAGCTTTCAGATCGGTGGAAATCTGCTCGATCTTTTTGGATGTTTCATCTGAAAGCTGACGAATCGATTCCGCCAGGGTGCCCAGGGCGGCGCCTTCCTGTCCGATATGGGCTGCGTGGATGCAGGCGTTCAAGGCAATCATCTGCATCTGAATCCCGATTTTTTCAATGTCGCGAATGAAGACGGACATATTGCCGGCCAGGCTGGTGATGGTTTGCACGGAAGCGGCCCATTCCCGGTTCATCGCTCTGTAGGCGGCAATGGCGTCCGCCAGTGACGACAGCCGTTTTTCTATTCCAGACAGAAAAGATTCTTCATTTTTCGCACCCGACACCGTCAGTGTTTGCAGGTCTTCGGTCATAACGGCAAGTTCATCACCGATCTGTGTCAGATTCCGGATAATCCGCTCAACGGCGGCCGTCATGTCCGTTTCGGCATCCTTTAACTGGATACTCTGAACTTCACAGGGAATAACCGCTGAGGATAGCGCCGGGATAATTTCTTTATGGTGGAATTGCATCAGATGCCGCCAATGGGTGACGAGATGCGAAATGCGGTCATGTGGCTCAGGGGTGGAAGCGGCAGGCCGGAGTTTTTCTTTGACATCCTGCAGCGCATCCCGAACATGCTCGATACGCTGGCGGGTGATGTCATGGAACTGCATGGATGCCACCACCTCGCCGATGCTCTGCGACATGCGTTTCCAGCGGGTTGCAATTTCTTCCAGGGTTTTAGAGGAGGACTGGTGTTGCCGGGTCATGACCGAAAGACTTTGAACTGTCTGATCCAGAATGGTGCGGGCACGCCCCTGCTGCTGCTTTTCAAAATCCCGCATCCGTTGCAGCCCCTGCCGGATCATTGCCGCCAGCTTCTCGGAATGCGCCGTCAGTTCGGCGGATTTTGCCGCCACGTTGAGTGCAAGTTTTCTTACCTCATCACCCAGTGCGCTGAATCCTGTATCTTTGCTGCCGAGACGCGCACTTTCAATTTTGATAAAGTTGCACAGCACATCCAGATTGCGGATGGTCTGATCAAAGCGTTCCATTCTGGTTTTTATGTGGTTGAACCGGTTCAGCAGCGAAGAAAGAACCGCTATGCCTTTTCCTGAAAGTTCATCCTGCTGCTGAACCTGTGTAAATATCGTCTGCAGCCCGTTCATGCTCTGCTGCAGTGTCTCTCCGGACAGACAGCCGGCGACCTGTGAAGACAAATCCGACAGCGTTTTGGCGCGGAAGTAAAAATCCTGAAGTTTTTCACCGAGACGGATGAATTCGCCTTCAGTTCCTTCAGCCAGTTCGTGCAGAATGCCGCATGCAGCGCTCAGTCTGTTTTGCCAGTCAGTCAGAGATGGGTGTGGCCGGTGTTTCCGGTTTTTAACAGCGGAAATGAACATAGGCATATGTGATATTCCTCAGATGCAGGGACGGCTGTCGTCCGGTCGTCCCTGCGATTTGTCATTTATTCCAGTTCTCCTTCAAGCCGATACCCTTGTCAGTTTCGCTGCGGCTGCGATTCGGCTTGCCCAGTGTACAGTCTCATCACCGCCCGCCTGCTTTCGCGGTCGCAGCCTGAATGCCTGCTGGAATTATCAAAAATCTTTGAAATCATTTTCATCCATGGGAATGATTTCATTGGGGTTGACCTCCCTGGACGCACGAACGGGCAGGGCCTTTGCCTTGGCGGCTCTGCTTTTTATCGCAGGCAGTGTCTGCTGTTTCCGGGGTGGCTGAAGCGCAGATCTGACGGATGACGGACGCCTGGCGGTGCGAATTCTGCCGGATGGTGCGGCTGTAGCAGTATCTCCGCCGACAATGGCCGCCAGCCGGTTGACAAAGCCTTTCATTTCTTCAGACTGCGCACTCAGCTCCTCGGATGCAGAGGCGGATTCTTCGGCAGTGGCGGCGTTCTGCTGCGTGACCTTGTCCATTTCCGTTACAGCAATACTGATCTGGTCAATTCCCTGCGCCTGTTCGCCGGACGCCGCTGCGATTTCAGCCACAAGCTCGCCGACCTTTGCAGCGCTCTGAGAGACTGCGTTGAATGCGTCGTTGGTGGTTTTAACCAGTGTTGAACCATCGCCGATCTTCTTGACCGTGCCTTCGATCAGCACCGCCGTGTTTTTAGCGGCGTCCGCGGCGCGCATGGCCAGGTTCCTGACTTCGTCGGCTACAACAGCAAATCCGGCGCCT
>DAIEFO010000213.1 GCA_027325475.1 Desulfobacteraceae bacterium
CGGAGACATCGAACCAGGCATTCAACGCTTTCAGATAAAATTCGAACCGCTCCGGTGTGCCGGTACTGGCAACCCTGCCGTAAATTTTAATGAGATTGTGATCGGTTTTTTGAATGCCAGGGATAATGTCGGAAACTTTTTTCCCGACAACATTTTTCAGACCGGTGAGTCTTTCAAAGGCGCTGTTGACATTCAGATAGATGAAATCATGGGGGTCGCCGTTTTCAAACAACATTCTGCAATGGGCAAAGCCGTTCAGCATGTTTTCAAATAATGAGCGATAGAGTTTTTCGCTTTGCCGCAGTTCTTCCACGGCGCGTTTTTGGCGAGTTTCATCGGTGATAATGGAGGAAAGCAACTGTCTGCCGGCAATAACCACCAGGCTGCTATGTACCATGACGTCCCGCACAGCGCCATTTGCAAGCCGGTGCTGAAAATGGAACCGACGTTGCTGATTGGTGACGGCCTGCTGCATTTTGGCTTTGATCTCATCCAAGGACATGGTATTGATATCTGCAATACCGAGAGCGAGCAGTTTTTCGCGCGGATAGCCATAGAAAGACATCGCTGCCGTATTGGCATCCACAATGGCATCGGTTTGCGGATCGATCAGAAGCATGATAGCGCCGCTATCGCTGAAGAGCGTGCGGTAGAGAGATTCACTTTCCTGAAGGGATAGTTCAGCGTGTTTGTGTTGAGTAATATCGATTATGATACCCTGGATTTCGATGTTATCGTTGGATATGGAGACAGGCTGGCTGGAAGACCGGAACCAGTGGATATCTCCGGACTTGGCGATAAGTCGGTACTCCATAACCTCAATGATGCCGGCCTTGATTTGTTCGAAACGGCTTTTTATTCGCGATAGATCTTCACTATGGATGAATTCAAATATCGAACGTCCGGTCACTTCATCCGGATGATATCCGAGAATGGCTTCCACCGATGGGCTGATATAGACAAGATTTCCTTCTGCATCGGAGGCGTAAATGATGTCGTTCAGATTTTCGATCAGGTTCCGGAATTTTTTTTCACGTTCTAGCAACATGGCCTGCCGTTGCAGTGCTTCCAGCTTTGTTCTGGATATCTGCAACCGGTCGTCAGGGGTAGGTGATGCGCTTGTGTTTGCCATAGTATTGCCAGTTCTCCCGATCCGGTGTGAAATAACATAGGTTCATCCTCCGGGAAAGCTTCAATGGGTAAGGCGGATGATAAACCTATGCATGATTGGGAAAATTTATCGCATGTTAAATTGGATTGCAAATACCATGTGCTATTTGTCCAGAAATACAGGCAGAAAAAATTGTACGGAAAAATTCGGGAAAAAACAGGGGCGATATTTCGGCATTTATGCCAGCCAGCGTGCAACGCAACCCAGCATGCAGACTTTCTATGAGGCATCACGTTTTGAAATTCAGCGCGCTCAGTATGGCATTAGACAAATATATAATCATGAATATTTTTATAATACGTCATTATATTAAGGCTTGACTTTAAACAACATGGTATCTATATTCAATATTATGAATATAATGTCAGGGGCAATCAAGACATGAACCCTTTGAAAATCGCTGCTTAAAATAGGAGATACCATGAAAACGTGCGATAGTCAGTCCTGCTGTACCGTGATGCCGGATTCTTGCGGAAAGCCGGATATACCCGATGAAAAATTCAGAACGCTTCGTTACCTGATGTATATGGCGCCGCTTCTTGTGCTGTGGTGGCTCGTGTATGGTGAACTGGAAAGTTTTTCCCGTCTGGTTACCTACAGCGTACTGCACTTGGAACCTGGGAGGCGCTTGAGCGGCGCGGTGGAATTCTTTATTTTTGAGGCTCCCAAGGTTCTGATGCTGCTGCTTCTGGTGGTGTTTGGCGTTGGCATTGTCCGGTCATTTTTTACGCCGGAAAAAACGCGGGCGATTCTGGCAGGCAAGCGGGAATCCATCGGAAATGTGCTGGCCGCACTTCTGGGAATTGTCACGCCATTTTGTTCCTGTTCCGCGGTGCCGCTGTTTATTGGTTTTGTTACGACCGGAGTGCCTTTGGGCGTTACCTTTTCGTTTTTGATATCCGCGCCCATGATCAATGAAATTGCCGTGGTGCTGCTCTATGGGCTTTTCGGGTGGCGAATCGCGGCCATCTATGTCAGCACGGGACTGGTGATCGCCATGATCGCCGGCTGGACCATCGGAAAGCTTCATATGGAGTCTTATCTGGAAGACTGGGTGCTTCAGATCAAAACCGGCGCCAGCGGCATGGCGGAAGAAAAATTGACATGGGCAGATCGGATTCAGTATGGTATGGATGCCATCAAGGATATCGTCGGAAAGGTCTGGCCTTATGTACTGGTCGGAATTGCTATTGGCGCCGGAATTCATGGCTATGTTCCCGAGGGATTTATGGCGTCGATCATGGGAAAAAGCGCCTGGTGGTCCGTACCGCTTGCGGTGGTGATCGGCGTTCCCATGTATTCCAACGCGGCAGGCATTATTCCTGTGGTGCACGCCCTGATTGAAAAAGGCGCGGCGCTGGGAACGGTGCTGGCGTTTATGATGTCTGTTATCGGACTTTCCTTTCCGGAAGCGGTGATTCTGCGCAAGGTTCTAAAGCCCAGGCTGATCGCCGTTTTTTTCGGGGTTGTGGCTTTCGGGATAATGATCGTCGGTTATCTTTTTAATGTGCTGATGTAAAGAACAGGAGAGAAAGCCCATGATTACACAAGATACTGGGATTTCCGGAGCGATGGGGAGCGATGGGAAACCCAAATTGAAAATCCTCTTTCTGTGTACCGGCAACACTTGCAGAAGTCAAATGGCGGAAGGCCTCACTCGACATCTGAAGTCAGATCGGATAGAAGCGTATTCGGCAGGCGTGAATCCAGGAACTGTCAATCCCCGTGCGGTGCAGAGCATGGCCGAAATCGGTATTGATATTTCCGGATACAAGCCAAAGTCCATTGAAAGTCTTGGCCGGATGGATTTTGATGACGTGGTGACGCTCTGCGACCACGCCAATGAGTCCTGTCCGCTGTTTCCTGGCAAAACCCGGCGGCATCACATCGGGTTTGAAGATCCGCCGCGACTGGCCGAAAATGCTGCAACAGAAGAAGAAATTATGAACTGCTACCGGCGGGTTCGCGATAAAATCCGGGCCTTTGTGGAAAAGCTTCCCGATGTTCTGAATGACTGAGAAATATTTCTGATGTATGAATTGAGATTATGAATGAGGAGGCGGTTATGGAAATCAAGGTGTTGGGGCCTGGGTGCTCCAAATGTCAACAAACCGAAAAAGTGGTGAAAGAGGCTGTTGCTGAGGCCGGTGTGACCGCGGATGTGGAAAAAGTGACGGACATGATGGCGATTGCCGGATATGGCGTCTTCGGAACCCCAGCCGTGGTGATCAACGGAGAGGTCAAGAGCGTCGGCAAGGTGCCTAAAAAAGAGGACGTCAAAAAATGGCTGACGGCTGTAAAATAACAGAAAATGGAAGTCCATATTTTGGGGCAATCTGTCAGATGCTGCTGATTGTGGTGGCAGCGGCGGCCGTGGGTGTTGCATCCAATTATCTGCGTTCGAAGCCGCTGCCGCTGATAGGAAACTGGTCGATAGAAGGGCGGTTTGTCACCCAATCCGGCGGAAGCATGATGATTTCACTGGCGGACGCCAAAGCCTTGTTTGAATCACACAGCGCCGTGTTTATAGATGCCCGTCCTGTCGAGGAATTCGACAGAGGGCATATTCAAAACGCCCGGAGCCTTCCCTGGGATGGGGCGGAACAGCAGGTCATCAACGTTATCGGCAATCTGCCCAATGACGCCCGTATCATTACCTATTGCGACGGAGCTACCTGCAATCTCAGTAAGGATCTGGCGCAGCTTCTGAAGAGTCTGGGGTTTACCCGTGTACAGGTGCTGGTCAATGGCTGGACTATTTGGCATGATGCCGGATTGCCGGTGGCCGTATCTTCATCACCCGGTTGAGAGATTTATGAAACATATATCAGAAAATATTGCGGCTGCAGATGATGGGCATTGCCACTTTGCTTCAGCCGGACACGCTCATGGCGGCTGTCATCATCATGCTGTTTCCGAACACGCAACAAGCGTGCGACTCCTGTTGACCCTTTCTCTGAACTTCATCATTCCGGTGGTTCAGATTATTGGCGGGCTGGCGGCTCACAGTGTGGCCTTGATCTCCGATGCCACACACAATTTCAGTGATTTCATGGCCATTCTGGTATCGTATATCGCCCATCGCATCGGGAAAAAGGGTGCGTCCCTTCGAAACACT
>DAIEFO010000214.1 GCA_027325475.1 Desulfobacteraceae bacterium
AACAGCAGTGTCAATGTTGTGATTCATGTAAAAGATTTAAACGAGATGGTAAAGGTTGTCCGCCGGTCGATAGAGGATCATCAGGCGTTTTACAGTGTTTTTATGGAATCTTTGGAAAAAGTTGGCAAGGGATAATTCAGACGGCGATGACTTATACATGTACTGATTACCGGCTCGAGATGATATTGCTGGGTTTGACTCGCAGGCTGTCAGAAGAAAAGCTTTCCGAGGAAGAAAGGCGGCTGCTTTTAGAGGAGATCCGCCGGATAGAAATTCAGATGGGCCTCTGATTATGGACGGGGTTGATGGTTCATCTGGTGGCTGATGATGAGCAGTCCTTCAAGTGTGAGGTCTGATTCAACAGCTTCGATGGTTCTGGAAACTCCTGCCATCAGAACCGATAAGCCGCCGGTAGCAATAATTCGGGGGGTGGTGCCCATCTCTTCTTTTAACCGCACGACCATGCCATCCACCAGTCCGGCATATCCGTAGATAATACCCGATTGAATACTGCTGGCTGTGTCTTTGCCGATAACCCGGGGAGGGGCCGTAAAAATTTCGACACGAGGCAGTTTGGAGGCGTTTTTAAACAGCGCCTCGGCTGAGATCATAATGCCTGGGGTGATGGCGCCGCCGAGATATTCTCCTTTTTCGGAAACAACGTCAAATGTCGTGGCGGTTCCAAAGTCGATGATGATAAGGCTTGTGCGGTATTTGTGATAGGCGGCGACGGCGTTGACTATCCGGTCTGCACCGACTTCTCCGGGGTTGGTATAAAGAATCGGCATTCCTGTAAATGAGCGTGCATCCACCCATACCGGGGCGTGATGGAGATATTTCTGGCAGAAGGCATCCAGGATGTTGACCAGTGGGGGAACGACGCAGGAAATGATGGTTCTGTCAATATGGTGAGAATGAATCTGGCTGCCTTGAAAGAGATTGTGCGCCAGGATATGAAACTCGTCTTCTGTGATATTGCGTTCAGTTCTGATCCGCCAGTTTTTGATCAGCAGGTCATTTTGATATACACCCAGCACGATGTTGGTATTGCCGACATCAATCACAAGAAGCATCAAAATCTCCTTTCAGGGCGTCCAGGATTCGGACGGTGGCAACCGTTCTGGCGACATCATGTACCCGGATAATGTGAGCGCCGCCCAGAATGCTGGCAGCCACAATCGCCTGGGTTCCGGTTTCAATCCGCTCCATGTCTGCGGAGTTCGGAGCTGAAGATGTTCCCGGGAATTCAGCTTTGAGAAGGTTTCGAATGAAGGCCTTACGGGATGGACCGATAAGAATCGGCGCATCCAGAGGTTCAAAAGCATCCAGACAGCGTATCAGTGTCAGATTGTGGGCGACGGTTTTACCAAAACCGATACCTGGATCGATGATGATGTGTGACCGTTTGACCCCATGACGGACGGCGTTTGAGATGCTGTCGGCTAAAAAGGTTTTGATGTCGGCCAGCAGATTTTCATAATGCGGTGATGTCTGCATGGTTTTGGGCGTTCCCAGCATGTGCATCAAAATGACGGGGACACCGGTTTCAGCGGCGACGTCGGCCATATGCGGGTCGAGTCGCAGCGCGCCGATATCGTTGATAATGGATGCACCTGCTTCGATGGCCCGTTTTGCGACAGCAGCTTTCATGGTGTCAATTGAGACAGGTATGGATGACCGTTTGGCGACGGCTTCGATGACAGGCACCACACGCCGTATTTCTTCGGTTTCGGATACGGCATCGGAAAATGGGCGGGTGGATTCTCCGCCCACATCGAGGATATCGGCGCCGTCTTCAATTAATTTTTCGGCGTGTGCGACGGCCTGTTCCGTTGTGAAATGACTGCCGCCATCCGAAAAAGAGTCTGGAGTGACGTTCAGTATCCCCATGACGCAGGTGCGTTTCCCGAGTTGCAGGCGGTGATTGCCCCAGCAGATGTCGTAGGATTTTGTCATTCTAAGCTTCCTTGGGTTCCACGACTTCCACGGCTTCCTCTTCTTCAGGCGGATTGGATGGAAACTGAAAGTCCGGGCGGGCGGCGCGGATAATTGCATCCAGTTCCGCTCCCATAACCGTTTCCTTTTCAAGGAGCTGCGCGGCAAGCTGGTGCAGAATTTCCACATTTTCCTGAAGCACCTGTTTGGATCT
The DNA here is from genome assembly GCA_027325475.1 of Desulfobacteraceae bacterium. Lineage (GTDB taxonomy): Bacteria > Desulfobacterota > Desulfobacteria > Desulfobacterales > Desulfatirhabdiaceae > RAAP-1. Next base: position 2,150 of record DAIEFO010000214.1, read on the forward strand.
GTCATAACTGGTGCGAATCAGCGTACTGATTTCTTTGTCAATGCACTGAGCGGTCTCTTCGGAATAATCCCGGTGCTGGGCGATTTCCCTGCCCAGAAAAATCTGCTCTTCGTTTTTGGCGTAGGAAAGCGGCCCCAGCGCTTCACTCATCCCCCAGGCGCGCACCATTTTCTGAGCAAGTTCGGTCGCCTGCTTGATATCATTGGATGCTCCCGTGCTGATGCGATTGAAAATCAGCTCTTCGGCCGCCCTGCCGCCAAACGCAACGGAAAGCTCACTTTCCAGTTGATCTTTATAACGGAAATCCTGCTCTTCCGGTAAAAACCAGGTAATGCCGGCGGCTCTGCCTCTAGGAATAATGGTGATTTTATTGACGGCATGGGTTCCAGGTAAAAACCGGGCTACCAGTGCATGGCCGGCCTCATGATACGCGGTGGTTTTGCGATCTTCTTCCCGAACGACTTTGGACTTTCTTTCCAGCCCCATATACACCTTGTCTTTGGCGTCATCCAGGTCTGTCATGTCAACTTTTTCCTTGTTTCTTTTGGCGGCCAGGAGCGCTGCCTCGTTGACCAGGTTCTCCAGATCCGCCCCGGAAAAACCGGGCGTTCCTTTGGCAAGTGTTACCGTATCCACTTCCGGATCGATCGGAGATTTTTTCATATGGACACGGAGAATCTGTTCCCGGCCCTTAATATCGGGAAGTGCCACGACTACCTGCCGGTCGAAACGTCCGGGACGCAGCAGCGCCGGGTCCAGAACATCCGGGCGGTTGGTGGCGGAAATCAGGATAACGCCTTCGTTGGACTCGAAACCGTCCATTTCCACCAGAAGCTGATTCAATGTCTGCTCCCGTTCGTCATGGCCACCGCCGAGTCCTGCCCCGCGGTGTCTGCCGACCGCGTCAATTTCATCGATAAAGATGATGCAGGGAGCATTCTTTTTCCCTTGGACAAACAGATCGCGTACGCGGGATGCGCCGACGCCGACAAACATTTCGACAAAATCGGAACCGCTGATGCTGAAAAACGGGACACCGGCCTCTCCGGCAATGGCTCTGGCCAGCAGGGTTTTACCGGTTCCTGGAGACCCCATCAGCAGCACCCCCTTGGGAATGCGTCCTCCGAGCCGTGTGAATTTTTTGGGCTCTCTCAGAAACTCGACGATTTCGCCCAGCTCCTCTTTGGCTTCATCAATGCCGGCCACATCTTCAAATGTGACTTTTTCGGATTGATCCGACATCAGTTTGGCGCGGCTTTTCCCGAAAGACATGGCTTTGCCGCCACCGGACTGCATCTGCCGCATGAAAAAAATCCATACGCCGATCAGGACGATCATGGGAAGCCAGGATACCAGAAGAGACATATACCAGGGAGATTCTGCCGGAGGTCTGGCGTTGATGGTTACGCCTTTCTTTCTCAGAATGCTGATCAGCTCGCTATCCTGGGGTGCATATACCTTGAAGCGGGCATGGTTGGTATCTGTCACATACAGCTCCTGTCCCTGCATGACCACGCCGGTAATGCGGCCGTCCTCCACCAGTGAAAGGAATTCTGTATAGCTGATATTGGTCTCTGTAACATGCTGCTGGTTGAAAAGATTGTACAGCATGATCATCATCAGGGTAATCACCAGCCATAACGCCAGATTTTTATAAAACGGGTTCAAAAGGAATCTCCTCCTGTTGCGATAAAATGATGGTTATTTTCAGGCTGTTAGGGGTTGCCTGGCGGCTGCTCTCTATTTCTTTTCACGGAAAAGAACGGGCGCAGAATGAAACCGTTATGGTGGATGCTGCTGAACCCAAAAGCCGGAACACATCAAGTAATTCTGCTATTTTAAGCATTTTTACAGGTTATGCAAGCGCTGATATTGGCATTGAGGTTTCGTCAAAGCTGAATAACAAACGTGGAAAACCGAATATCAAAATTTTTCAGTGAGTTCAATACGCAGTGATTTTTTATTCTCCATCCGGATGGGAATCTGTTGCTGGCCGCTCAATGTCAATTTGCAGAACCGTCCGGGTTGCCGGGGTTATCAGAACATCATTGCCGATTCTATGCCCTGCCAGCCAGATGATGTGATCATGGCTCAGAAGCACT
>DAIEFO010000215.1 GCA_027325475.1 Desulfobacteraceae bacterium
ATCGTAAATGACGCACCGTCTATGTAGGCATCCCGGAGAATCCAGGTAACGGTCTGAAGGGGAATTTGCAGCAGCAGCATTTTGACATGATTCCAGCCGGGTTTGTAATCGGCTGAAATATCCTCGATTCTGGCAAACGCCAGCGGTTTGTCTTCCAAATATATCAATACGATATCATTTTCGCCTGTCATAAGTACGCTATCCTTGCAGTGATAATAATTCTGACGGCTTTCTGCGAAGTCGCCACATACGTTTCATGAGCATTTACACTAAAACCGGGCGGCGCCGGTGTCAACAATTAAGGCGTGTCAGGCATAACCATTCGGATTTCGGGATTGCCAGTTCCAGGCATCGCGACAGATGTCTTCGAGAAACCGCGTTGCGGTCCAGCCCATTTCGCGATTTGCCCTGGAGGGATCCGCAAAACTGCTCGCCACATCTCCGGGCCTGCGGGCGACAATCCGGTAAGGGATATGCCTGCCTGTAACGCTTTCAAACGCCGCGATCAATTCCAGCACGCTGTATCCACGACCAGTGCCCAGATTGTACGTAACCATTCCAGGCGCCGACGACAGCTTGTTCAGGGCATGAATATGCCCGGCGGCCAGATCCGCCACGTGAATGAAATCCCGAACGCCGGTGCCATCCGGCGTCGGGTAGTCATTTCCAAAGACCCGCAGTTCGCTCAACTTGCCGACACCTACCTGGGTGATATAGGGAAGCAGATTGTTGGGAATATCATTGGGATCTTCACCGATCAGTCCGCTTGGATGCGCGCCGACCGGGTTGAAATACCGCAGCCGCGCAATGTTCCAGTCTGTATCCGCCAGATAGATATCGCCGAGCATCTCCTCAATCATGGACTTGGTGCGGCCATAAGGATTGGTGGGATGAATGGGAAGGTCTTCGGTGACCGGCGTATGGCTGGGGTCGCCATACACGGTGGCCGACGAGCTGAACACCATGTTTTTGACATTGTGGGCAGCCATGACATCGCAAAGCGTCAGGGTAGCGACAATGTTGTTCTGGTAATACCGCAGTGGAAACGCCACAGATTCGCCGACGGCTTTAAATCCGGCAAAATGAATGACCGCCTGAATGTCATAAGCGTCAAACACTGCCGACAGCGCGGATTTATCCAGAAGGTCAACCTGATGAAAGCTCACGGATTTTCCGGTGATACGCTGAACCCGTTCGATGGACGCCATCTTGCTGTTGGACAGGTTGTCCACCACCACCACCGGATACCCTGCTTCGAGCAGTTCTACGCAGGTGTGGCTGCCGATATAACCGGCGCCGCCGGTAAGCATAATTGTCATATGAACTCCTGAATCAATCGATTTTTTTTAAACGGACGGCAAAGAAACCGTCCATATCATGCTGATGGGGAAATGTCCGCAGATAGCCGCAAGCATCCATCGGCAGCGCGATGCCACACGGCATATCACCGGCGCCATCGTCCACGCGATATTCCGGACGGCGCTGTAAAAAAGATTCAATAACGGCCTCATTTTCTTCAGGTTCCGTGCTGCACACGGCATAGACAATACAGCCGCCGGGTTTGACATATCGGGAAACCTGGTCCAGAAGCCGGAGCTGTTCCGCGGCGCAGTGGCGGATCCGATCCAGGGACGAGCGCCATTTAATGTCGGGATTGCGGCGGAGTACGCCAAGCCCTGAACAAGGGGCGTCCAAAAGCGCCCGGTCATACAGACAGTCGCGGGGCAATGGTGTCTGTGTCAGATCATGACATCCGGTTTCCACAATGGATATTCCGAGGCGGATCATTTCGGCACGGATTTTTTTCAACTTGTCCTGACGGATATCCAGCGCCATAACCCGGCCCTGATTGTGCATCTGCTGAGCGATATGGCCGGTTTTTCCGCCCATGCCCGCACAGGCGTCCAGCACAGTTTCACCCGGTTGTGGATTCAAAAGCATTGTCACAAGCTGTGCCGCCTCATCCTGCACCTGAAACCAGCCTTCTGAAAAGCCGGGCAAAGCGCTGACAGGAGCTTCGGGATGATGCAGCCGAAGACCCTCCGGCGACAAAGACGTGATGTCTGCTTCACGGACATGACCGGTCATGGCGCACAGCAGGTCATCCCGCGTTGTTTTCAGTGTATTGGCACGCAGGGTGATGGGCGGAATGTTGTTGACGACATTGCAGAGGCGCAGGGTTTGGGAGAGGCCAAAACGGGCGATCCAGCGGCTCACCAGCCAGTCCGGCATGGAATGCTCAACCGCAATGGCTAACTCTGGACACGCCTTCGGGTCAGGCAGAGATATAGCAGCATATCCCCGGACTGCATTTCTTAAAACGCCGTTGACAAACCGCGTCGCCCAAGGCTTTTTGATGATTTTGGTCAGTTCCACTGATGTATTGACAGCCGCCGAATCCGGTATCCGGGACAGAAACATGATCTGGAAAAGCCCTATCCTGAGAATATTCCGAACCGGCGCATCGACATTACCGCCGCCGGTTTTCAGAAAATGCGACAGCATCCAGTCCAGCCGGCGCTGCTGTCTCAGCACCCCATAGACGATAGAAAACACCAGGTTCTTATCCCGCTGAGACATATCCGGAACACCTGAAAATGCGGCATCCAGAGCCTGATCCAACGTGCCGGATTCCGGCCCCAGGCTGTTCAGGATGTTCAGTGCGATCAAACGGGCGTTGGGCGTCATGGCGTCTCTGAGAAAAGTAAATAAACGGATTTAATGAAATGAATGACAGAATCAGTCCAGGATGGTTCCAGGCGCCACAGAATGCCCCCGTAAAAAATCCCGAACCGGAAGGCGTTTCCCGGAATCCCCCTGAAGTTCCTGAATGATCAGCGCATGGCAACCGGTCGCTATCGTCAACTCGTCAGGAAAGCCTTTGATCACCGTACCGGGAAGTTCATTGGCCGAAATGATTTTGGGAGTCGCTCTGAATATCTTGATCCGCTTTCCATTTAAAAAGCAGAAAGCGCCGGGCCACGGTGTTAGACCACGGATCAGGGCCTCGATGTCTTCAGCCGGTTTTTTCCAGTCCAGATGACCATCTTCCTTTTTGAGCATTGGCGCATATGTCGCTTTATCATGAGCCTGCGGCATCGCATTCTTCTGATGAATTTCAAAATGCGCCAACATCTGCACCAGCATATCCGCACCCAGAACCGCCAAGCGGTCATGCAATGCGCCGGACGTGTCATCCGGACGTATTGGAATGGACGCCGATGCAAGAATATCTCCAGTATCCAGTCCTTCATCCATCAGCATCAGCGTGATGCCGGTCTCTTTCTCCCGGTTGATAATCGCCCTCTGGATGGGCGCTGGCCCCCGGTATCGGGGAAGCAAAGAGGCATGGATATTGATGGCGGCTATCCGGGGAATGGACAGAATCCGCCTCGGCAGCACCTGTCCATAAGCGACCACCACAAGAAAGTCAGGATTCAGCCGGAAAAGCGTTTCTGAAAATTCCGGGTCGCGGACAGACAGCGGCTGCACCACCGGACAATCCAGCTCAAGCGCCATCTGTTTCACCGGAGAAAACACAACCGCTTTTCCCCTTCCCTTGGGACGATCCGGCTGCGTGACAACCTGTAATATCGTGTGCCCGGCATTGGCCAGACGCTGCAACGCCGGAACGGCAAATGCCGGCGTTCCCATAAACACGATGCGGCATGGCTGCGTCATGACTGTTTCAACCGTTTTTTGATGCGTTTTTTATAAAGGCCTCGCTTCAAGCTGCTGATGCGGTCAATAAACAGAACACCCTGTAAATGATCGATCTCATGCTGAAGCACAATGGCCAGAAATCCGCTCGCTTCGATAGAAACCGGTTTGCCGTTACGGTCTGCACCTTCCACCTGGACCTGCGCGGCACGAAGCACATCCGACCGGTAATCCGGAACACTGAGACAACCTTCGTTTTCGGAAACAATTTCCCCTTCCTGGCACACAATCCGTGGATTGATCAGCACCTGGAGATCGCGCCCGTCCTCGCGCGAAGAGACATCATAAACCAGAACGCATTGATCCAGCCCCACCTGGGATGCAGCCAGACCCACGCCAGGCGCCTGATACATGGTTTCCGCCATGTCGTCGATTTTTTTTTGAAGTTCTCCGGTAATGTCCGTTACGGGCTGAATGCGTTTGCCCAGAAAACTGTCCGGATATTCCAGTACATGAAGTAATGTCATAACAACAACCCTGCCTTGCCTGCGAACATTTTACAACCAGTCCGAAATTCGACTT
>DAIEFO010000216.1 GCA_027325475.1 Desulfobacteraceae bacterium
ATGAAGCTGGAACAGGCAGTGGTTGAAGCCGACGGATATGATCTCATTGTCATGGGACAGCCCGAAGGCGCCGGATGCTACTGCGCCGCCAACACCCTGTTGACCGGTTTTCTGGACAAACTGATTCACAATTACCCCTATATCGTTATGGATAATGAAGCCGGCATGGAGCATATCAGCCGGCTGACAACCCGCAATGTGGATATTCTCCTGATGGTTTCGGACACATCCCGGCGCAGCATCATTTCGGCGCTTCGTATCGACCAGCTGGCCAGAGAGCTGAAAATCGGCGTCGGAAAAAGTTACCTGATCGTGAATCAGGTCAAAGAAGCCTTATCTCCTGAAATTCTCCGCATGATCGAGGAAGCCGGCATCACACTGGCTGGCATCATTCCGGATAACCGGGATATTTATTCCTACGACCTGAAGGGTCAGCCCACTGTAGCCATTCCAGCAGACAACCCTGCCATTCAGGCCGCCTACGGAATATTCGACGCCATTATCCAGTGACACATTCATGAAAGTGACGCTTCCAGAGGCCATATCCCGCCGCAGGACGGAATTTTCAGACTTGTCGCAAGTCCATTACCCACATCGGTCTTCATAGGGATTAATATGAAAAAAACAGGCTTTTTATATGATGACAGGTATCTTCAACATGACACCGGACCTTATCATCCCGAAGCTCCAGACCGTCTATCCGCAATTTTCTCAGGCCTGGAACGTGCAGGGCTGCTGTCCAAACTGATACGCCTTGAGGCATGTATGGCGGAAATGAAATGGATTGAAGCTGTTCATGATAAACAGTATATTGAACGCTTCAAATCCGTCTGTCAGTCTGGAACAAACTCATTTGAATGTGAAGACAATCAGTTATGCTATCAGACATATGACATCGCCCGTCTGGCGGTGGGAGGCGTTTTAAACGCCTCCAGGCAGGTCATGGATGGTGTTCTGGATAATGTATTCTGCGCTGTCAGACCTCCCGGCCATCATGCGGAAGCTGATCGGTCTATGGGATTCTGCTATTTTAACAACGTCGCTATCGCTGCCCGGTATATCCAGAGTGAATGGGGCATTCAACGCATTGGTATCATGGATTTCGATGTACATCACGGAAACGGCACCCAGAGTATTTTTGAATCAGATCCTACGGTTTTCTACTATTCCATTCACGAACATCCGTCCTTTGCTTTCCCCGGCACAGGTCGAGCCTTCGAAAAAGGCTCCGGAGATGGCGTCGGATTTACGCGGAACTATCCGGTTCTGCCGGGTCAAGGTGATGACGAATACATCTCCATCATGGACACCGATTTTACACCGCTGATGGATCAGTACGCTCCGGAAGTCATGCTGGTATCCGCAGGGTTTGATGCTCATGTGGATGACGATATGTCCGGCATCAGTCTTACGACCGATGGTTTCACATATGTTATGGAGCGCATTGTCGATATCGCCAACAAACATTCCGGCGGCAGGATCATTTCGGTTCTGGAAGGGGGATACTCCTTGAAACGGCTCCCCGAACTGGTCAACAACCATATCGAAATTCTGTTGAGAGATTGATGCCCGTTGATTTACAGGCGCTGAAATTCAGATCATTTTTCCGTCTTTTACATACTGGAGGACATTATGTTTGTCAGTAGATCCATGACCCAAAAGGTTGTCACCATCCATAAAGATGCCGATATCATCGAAGCGAAAGAACTGATGGAGCAACACCAGATCCGCCATTTACCGGTTATCGAACCCGACGGTCTGTTGATAGGGATGATTACGGACCGCGACCTGCGCAGCGCGCTTCCTGCGACATTTTTCAAAACTGAAAAGCCGGCAGAGAAGATGCCGGTCGTTCCCTCCATCAAAGTCAAGGAGATCATGACCCAGAATCTGGTCACACTTTCGCCGATGGATACCATTCAGGATGCCTTGCTACTGATTCAGAAAACGCTCGTCGGCGCATTGCCGGTGGTTGATAACAAGGGCAATTTAAAAGGCATTGTTTCTGTCCGTGATCTGCTGAGAGCTTTTATCAATGTGCTGGGAATCGGACAGCCTGGTACGCTGTTAGGTATTCTGGTCGAAGAGAAGATCGGGCAGTTGAAAAAAATCGTGGATATCATTACCGAAGAAAAAATATCTTTTGGAAGTGTTCTGGTAGCCAGATACTGGGAAGAAGGGAAGCGGGCGGTGTTTCCCTACCTCTTGACCAACAATGTCGTCGCTGTTAAAAAGAAACTGAAAGATAACGGCTATACGCTGCTGGATCCCATGGAATGGTATCTGGATCAACTGCCCAAGACCGAACCCAAGAATGCTGCGACATCCTGACGCTCATATGTCCGTACTTCCCGACGTCACGCCCCAAACGTCCGCTCCCTGTGACACGCTCTTCATCTACTATCTGGAGGGGTCGTTGAAAAACGATCCCTCGGGCCTGACGGATTTCATCGGCAACTGGCAGGAAGATGGCTTTACGTTTCTGTTTTTTTCCTGTCCGGCAATGGATCAGGTACAGCGGCTGATATCTGCTTCTGGCGGGCTGACATTTATAGATCACTATCAGATGTCATATCAGAACTGGGTCGGTGAGAAGTTATCCCCTTTTCATACCCATCTGTTGTCTGTGTCACCACCGTGGGAGCCTTTCACACCGGAATCATCCAGAAAGCAGATATTATTGGATCCGGGCGTGGTTTTCGGTGCTGGAAGACACCCCACGACCCGAAATTGTCTGGAAGCTATCGAGTGCGCGTGTCAGTTCCAGCCCGTGACGTCGGCGCTGGACCTGGGAACAGGCACCGGAATTCTCGCCATTGCCGCAGCACGTTTGGGCTGCCCCAGTGTTCTGGCGGTGGATATCAACCGGCTGGCCGTGCAGACCGCATTGAGAAACATCCGTCTCAACCATCTCGAAAACAATATACTGGCCATTCAGTCAAGCGCGGACGATTGTATGCACCGGCCTTTTGATCTGCTGATCGCCAATATCCATTATGATGTGATGAAGCGGCTCGTCCGTTCAGATGGCTTCCTGAAACAGCGCATGTGCATTTTGTCCGGGCTGCTCAGGAGTGAAGCCGCCGATATCGAAAGCAGCCTGAAACAATTGCCGCTGACGCTCATGCGAAAATGGGATCAAGACGGCATCTGGTTTACTTATTGGTATGCCCGGAAGCAATGACACCGAACTGTCGGCATCCAATCGTTTATACAAATCTACAATATGGATGATTATGAAAATTTACTCATTTCCTTCTTCTGCCGCCAAAGAACAGCTTTTAACTATTACCCGCCGGGTGCAGTCATTCAATCCGGAAGACCAGCAATCTGTCGCGGATATTCTTGAGGACATCCGCACACATGGAGACACTGCTTTGCTGCGGTACGCCAACCGCTTCGATTCTCCGGGGCTTGACCTGACAACACTTCAAGCCACTGTTCAGGAATTTGAAACCGCGGAACGTCTGGTTGATCCGGATTTTCTGAAATCTTTAGACAGGGCGGCATCTCAGATCGAATTGTTTCACCGGCATCAGTCTCCCACATCCTGGATTGACACGCCAAGGCCCGGAACCCTTTTAGGCCAGATCGTAAACCCGGTGGGTGCTGCAGGCATCTATGTCCCCGGCGGGAAATCCGGTAAAACGCCGCTGGTCTCCACTGTGCTGATGTGCGCCATTCCGGCAAAAATCGCCGGCGTTTCGAGCATTGTCATGGCCACCCCCGCCACACCGGACGGAACAGTCAATCCGCACCTGCTGGTTGCCGCCAGGCGGGCGGGTGTGGATGCCGTGTATAAAGTCGGCAGCGCCTGGGCTATCGCAGCGCTTGCCTACGGCACACAGACGATCCCCAAATGTGACGTCATTGTCGGACCAGGCAACATCTACGTCACTATCGCCAAAAAAATGGTGGCGGGAACTGTGGGCATAGATATGGTGGCAGGTCCCAGCGAAATCCTGATTATTGCGGATAAAACTGCAAATCCTGAATATGTGGCGGCAGACCTGCTCTCACAGGCAGAACACGACCCCATGGCATCCGCCATATTCGTGACCCCTTTTTCGGACGTCGCCGAACAGGTATTGAAATCCGTTTACGATCAGTTGCCGTCGCTGGAGCGTCAGGATATCGCCAGACAATCGCTGGAACGCTATGGCGCTGTTTTTGTGGTGGAGGATATGCCGGCGGCCTTTGAGCTGGCCAATGCGATCGCTCCGGAACACCTTGAGCTCCAC
>DAIEFO010000217.1 GCA_027325475.1 Desulfobacteraceae bacterium
ATAAAACCCGGCAGGAGAAATCCTGCCGGGTTTTTGCGGTTTTATTGCTTAATGATTCCGAATGGGTGCGTTATTATCGGTTGGGAATGATTGACAGATGCCTATCCTCTTCCGGCGCTCCTGATGGATTTGTACGGCAAGATGCGCAATTCTGGGAGCTGACGTTCCGCCTGCCGCGTATTTATATGGTATGTCGATGACGAAGGCTGTGGCGCAAAGTAGCATGTGGACTTTTTACGCAGTCATCTGGTGATTACTCATTGAATCAGAGCAGCAGGCAAAAAAAGATGATGAGATCGTAAAATTATGCTTGCATTATAAGCGGTGATTGGTTTATAAAGAAGGAGTGTGAGGACTTCGATATACTCTTTGGGTGTCGCAAAGATTTGGCAGAAGTAAGTTCTGTTAAATCTTTTTTGTTGACAGATTCAAGCCAAGTTTGTATACAGGAGCGCTTTCGTCTTTTGGGCCGTTAACTCAGACGGTAGAGTATCTGCCTTTTAAGCAGAGAGTCGTTGGTTCGAGTCCAACACGGCCCACCATATGCGTCCCCATCGTCTAGCCCGGTCCAGGACATCGGCCTTTCACGCCGACGACAGGGGTTCAAATCCCCTTGGGGACGCCACAAAAATCAAATAAGCCCAATGACTGTGTAAAACAGCCATTGGGCTTTTTTGTTTTCAGTCTCTCTTGAACGACATGAACTGGCCATCAACTTGCTGAGTGTTAAAGAAAACGCCGTTGATGGCCGTCCTAAAAGATTATTGGTACACCTTTATGGGGCTACGGTTTACATGCACCTGAACGCCTTGATAGTACAGAGGCGTATCGAGAATGCCATTGGGCGTTGTATCCACAGCAAAATAAAACATATAATCTCCGGCGGGCAGGTAACCTTGAACAATGGGTACAGATGGTATCGTTACCAGCGGCCACTGAAACAGGGGGCTGATTCCAGTAACCCAGCCGCTGGGGGTCAGGGAATACCAGCTATTGGGGGCTCTGAAGAAGAGTACCCACCAGTCCGCATTTTTCCCCATTTGATCTCCCGGTGCCAGACTGACGGTGATGGAAATCGGGGTGTCGGCCGGTATCGTGATGGATGTGCTCTGACCGTTGGCTTTAATATCAGGAGTGCACTGAGTGCCTGAAGACGAGAAAGTGGCATAAATTGTGTGCGTTGAGGTGATATTGCTGAAGGTATAGGTGGTTACCGCTCCCACCGATGTGCCGTCCACCCGGACGTCTGCCACAGTATAGCCGGTGTCTGGGGTGATGGTAAAGGCCTGGCTGCCACCGTAACTCACCGACACAGACCCGCTGGGGCTGATGGAACCGCCCGTTCCGGCGCTGGCCGAAATGATGATGCTGTTGTCATTCGGCTGAATACCAATGGCGGCTCCCTGATAAGCAGTGTCTGTCCAGGAAGATGTGCCTGTAATAAAACTGTCCGGCGTGTACCAGCCGTCATAGCTGCCGCTCCAGCCCATGTTGATATGAACTTCTTCCGCAGGGGAATCCCGGTAGCCATCCACAACCACTGAATGGCCGCCACCATTGACAGGATCGGGATCGTTGATCCGAAGCTGCGATGGCCTGCCCGCCTCCACCTCGTTTTTGAAAACCTGCATCCAGGCGCTGGCGCTGGTATAATCGGTTCGCTTGACCCAGGAAATCGTATTTTTATATTTGAAATAATTCATAAAGACAGAAGGCGCATCGGATGTATTAGCGCTGGAAGAGCTGTAGCCATAATCCATTTGAAACGCAATGCCCACATCCGCGCACAGCATGGCAACGGCGTTTTGCTGGGTGACGCTGCTGGCGCTGGTGACACTGTCTGCCATGTTGGTCCAGTCGTAAGTGCTGCCTGAAAAATCCCGGCTTAATGTGACATTCGCTGCGCCGTTATTCCAGGTGTACGATACGGAGCCCTGACCGGAAGCTGGGTATTTCCAGTATCTCATGATCTGGGATGCGGCCGTTGCCACGCATCCTGTAAGGGTCCGACGGTTTTGGGAATCCAGCGGACACTGCTGGTTGTACGGATTTCCCTGTGCCCATGTCGAGGTCAGTAACGGGCCATAAGAAACGGCTTCTGTCGCTGTCTCGCCAGTTGCCGTCGCAGCATTAAACGCTTCAGTGCTCTTGTCCAGCATATTCCAGAGACTGCGGTCCGGATTCTGCACCGGATCAGCGGCAGCCGCTTCTGACCCGTGTGTGTCGATTGCCTGTCCGACCTGAAAGAGTTCTTTTGAAATCCAGGATATCTGATCCTGATCCCCTTTATTCTGCGAACTGAGTGTGGATGTTTCAGAATAGAGCTTGACAGCCGGTATATCATCACGGGCGGATACCAGAATATGTCCCTGCGGACTGACCGTAAAATTGAATCCGACCGTTGTTCCGTTGTAAACAAAAGGTTCTGAACCTGAAATAACGGGCGCAGAAGATCCTCCCCAGGAACCGTAGGTATGCACAATATCCGTGAGCCAGTTCTGAGCGACATTTTGTGCCTTATCCAGAGTAACGACAGCGGCAGAGACCGTATTGACACAAATCACCGCCAAGAGCAAAAATACTGCGCACAACTTTTTCATCATGAATCTCTCCTTTTTACAATAGCTGTGAGAAATGGGGCTATCGACAGGTTAATTACTATTATCCTGACATTGGGAATAAACACGAAATAAATTTCAGGTCAAGCATAAAAAATGCGACGCTGTGCAAAGTTGGTCTATCGACATCGACACGCAATTCAGGTGTAGAACGTTGCTGTCAGTACATATTCCGTTGTCATTTAAGCGGGGCTGTAGTAATAACAGCAAACGGCATGCGTTTATAGCATGATAAACTTGCGGGAATTGAAATTCGGACCGTTTTGCAATACATCCTGGACGGAATTTATGCTGATTAATATCAACCCGATCACCCCCCAGCAGCGATTGATTGCCAAAGTCGTGGATATCTTGAAAGACGGTGGTGTTATTGCCTACCCCACCGACACGGTTTACGGTATCGGGTGTGATATCATGAATAAAAAAGCCATCCAGAGAATTTATCAGCTCAAGCAGCGGGATCCATCTCAGCCTTTCAGTTTTATCTGCTCGGATCTCAAGGACATCAGCGACTATGCCAAAGTGACCAATTACGGTTATAAAACCATGAAACGATATCTTCCGGGGCCTTATACCTTTATTCTGGAAGGCTCCAAACTGGTTCCCAGAATCATGCTGACCAAACGAAAAACCGCCGGCATCCGGGTTCCGGATCACCCCATCTGCATCGCCCTGGTCAAGTCTCTGGGTAATCCCGTTATCACGACGAGTGCGACAGCGCCGGACGGCTCTGTTTTCGATAATCCATCCCTGATCTATGAACATTTCGGAAAGCGTCTGGATATGGTTATCGATGGAGGTGTCGTGCCTGGCAATCCATCGAGCGTTGTCTCGCTGATTCATGACGAACCGGAAATCATCCGCAGAGGCGCGGGAGAGTTGAGCGCTTTTGATTTGTTGTAATGACAGTTCAGGGTCGCCTGCGGAATTGTCATCAGGATGATTTCCGACTTTTACGATAGAAAATGAAAACCAAAGATATTGTCTCATCCAGGCTCTGGACAGGCATTCCGCCATGGATACTGATTGGCGCTGTTGTGATCTTGCTGCCGATTTTTTCGTTCATTACGATTGAAAACATTAATCGGCAGAGGGAACATACCGAACGGCTGCTGAAAGAAAAAGGGGCGGCGCTGATCCGTTCGTTTGAAGCAGGTACCCGGACCGGCATGGTGGACCGCTGGGCTGGGTTTCAGCTTCAGCGACTGCTGATCGAAACCGCTCAGCAGCCCGATATTGACCATTTGATTGTGACGGATGTTTCCGGCGTCATTGTGGCCAGCAGTAATCCGGAACAGATTGGCAGAATTTACGGAAAAGATTTGAATCTGGAAGCCATATCTGAATCTCCCAATATCTTCTGGCGGATTATTGCATCGGAAAGCGGCAAGAAAACGTTTGAGGTTTACCGGCGTTTTACGCCCACCCGACTCCCAATGGGAATGGGAAGAAACCGTTTTAAAAACGGGCTGCGATTTCATCCCATGATGCCTTTTCCGGAAAGATTCCCCCATCATGACCGGTCCGATGGAGACGGACCGCCGCCACCGCCACCGCCGGATGAAGGCGTCCGCCGGGTAATTTTTGTGGGGCTGGATATGCAG
>DAIEFO010000218.1 GCA_027325475.1 Desulfobacteraceae bacterium
GAACGGCGTGCGCGGGGTGCTGCTCACGGTTTTAAAAAGCGGGGCAGCTTCGACCCTCAGCGTTGTCAACGGCGTTAAAAAAGCCATGCCACGGATTCTCAGCGGCCTTCCTCCTGAGCTGAAGGCAAAAGAATTTGCGGATCAGTCGCTGTTTGTCCGTGCGGCTGTGAGCGGGGTAATCAAGGAAGGCGTCATCGCGGCGGCGCTGACGGCAATGATGATTCTGCTGTTTCTGGGTTCCTGGCGCAGCACGTTTATTATCGCTGTCTCCATTCCGCTGTCGGTGCTGACATCACTGGCGGCCCTCAGCGCTATCGGTGAAACCATCAATCTCATGACGCTCGGAGGGCTGGCGCTGGCGGTCGGAATTCTGGTGGATGACGCCACAGTTGAAATTGAAAATATCCACAGGCAGAGGGCGCTGGGAAAATCCAACGTCCAGGCGATTCTGGACGGCGCACAGGAGATTGCGCTGCCGGCCTTTGTCTCGACGCTGTGTATCTGTATCGTGTTTGTGCCGATGTTCTTTTTAACCGGTGTGGCGCGTTATCTGTTTGTGCCACTGGCCGAAGCGGTTGTTTTCGCCATGCTGGCCAGCTATGTGCTGTCAAGAACGCTCATTCCGACGCTGGTCATGTGGTTCTACCGCAACATCCAGGGAGGGCGCCCGGCCAGTGCCGGGGAAAAGGATTTCTGGCTGCGTCCGTTTGCCGCATTGCACACCCGTTTCGAGAAAGGTTTCGACCGATTCCGGGATGGATATCGCAGGCTGCTCGAAGTGGTTCTGGGGCGCCGGATTTCTTTTGTGATACTCTTTCTGGCGTTTTGCGCGGCCACGTGGATGCTGCTCCCAAGGCTGGGGCAGGATTTTTTCCCGTCCGTGGATGCCGGGCAGTTCCGGCTGCATGTCCGCGCTCCCGGAGGCACGCGCATCGAAGAAACCACCCGGCTCGTGGATCATGTGGAGACGGTCATCCGGGATGTGGTTCCTCCAAAGGAGATAGCCGGCATTCTGGATAATATCGGCATTCCCAGCGGTGGCATTCCCCTCACATATATCGACAATGGCCTGACAGGAACCGGGGATGCGGACATTCTGGTGTCCCTCAAGCCGGGGCACCGGCCGACCGATGGTTATGTCCGCCGTTTGCGCATCCGTCTGAACCGGGACGTCACAGGAGCGGCGTTTTATTTTCTGCCTGCTGATATTGTTAACCAGACTATCAATTTCGGTCTGCCGGCGCCGTTCGATATTCAGATCGTGGGACGCAATCGCGAAAAGTCCCGCGAGATCGCAGCGTTTCTGGCCGGTAAAATCCGTCGGATTCCAGGCGCTGGGATGTGCGTATTCAACAACCCGCCAACCAGCCGGAACTCCACGTTACCGTTGATCGCACCAGAGCATCCCAGATGGGTCTGGCAGAGCGCGATGTGGCGGGTTCGGTGCTGCTGAATCTTTCCGGCAGCAGCCAGACACAGCCCAATTACTGGCTCAATTCCCAAAACGGCATCCAGTATCTTGTTAATATCCGGACACCGGAATATGCGATGGATTCTCTGGCCAGGTTGAACGCCATTCCGCTGAACGCCGGTAAGGCAGGCGGCAACAGCCCCCAGATTCTGGCCAATGTCGCGGCCATCGAACGCGGCATCGGTTCTCCCATTTACTCTCACTACAATGTCCTGCCGGTCATTGATATATTCGGCGGCGTTAGCGGGCGCGATCTGGGCGGCGTGTTGAAAGACATGCGCCCCATAGTGGCTCAGGCGGAGAAGCAGTTGCCGAAAGGGGCGTTTATTACGCTCAGGGGTCAGGCAGATACCATGCGTTCCAGTTTTACCGGCCTGGGTATCGGGCTGGGGCTTGCGGTTGCGTTCATTTATCTGCTGCTGGTCGTTAATTTTCAGAGCTGGCTCGATCCGTTCATTATCATTACCGCGCTCCCCGGCGCTCTGGCCGGCGTTATCTGGGGGCTCTACCTGACGCTGACCACGCTGAGTGTTCCAGCGCTGATGGGCGCTATCATGAGCCTTGGTGTGGCCACAGCCAATTCGGTGCTGGTGGTGACATTTGCGCGAAAGCATCTGGAGGAAGGTCGTGATCCCTTGACAGCGGCATGGGAAGCCGGCGTCGGACGGCTGCGCCCGGTACTCATGACGGCCATGGCCATGATCATCGGGATGCTTCCCATGGCGCTGGCGATAGGGGAAGGCGGCGAGCAGAACGCCCCTTTGGGCCGGGCCGTTATCGGCGGGCTGGTGGTGGCCACCTTTGCGACGCTCTTTTTTGTACCGGCCGTGTTCAGTATTCTGCGCAGGCGGACGCCGCGGCAATATGACAATGCAGATCACCCGCGTATCGGGATATCACAGACGGATGAGGTAGGATGATGAATTTAAAACAGATTGAGCCAACGGAAGCCATTTCAGAAGGTCTGCAGACCGGAGGGGCGTTCCAGCGATCGCCCTTCAGATTTCTGATGATTTCTGTCATGGCGCTGCTTGTGCTCGGCGGCGGTGTCGTGGGAGGGCTGATGCCCCGGTGGCGCCAGCAGACCGAATTGCGTGCGGAAACCCGGGAGCGTTCTGTTTCCTCGGTAGTGGTTGTATTTCCCAAACCCGGTCAGACGGCCATTCACACGGCATTACCGGCGGAAATCAAACCCTGGGTGGAAGCGCCGATCTATGCTCGCGTCAGCGGCTACCTCAAGCAGCGATATGTGGATATTGGAGGCAGTGTGAAAGCGGGTCAGTTGCTGGCGGTTATCGATACGCCGGAACAGCTTCAGGAGCTGGAAAGAGCGCGCGGCCAGCTCGGCCAGGCGGAGGCGTCACTGGGAATTTCCAGGATTACAGCCGCACGCTGGGCGGAATTGCTGAAAACCGCCAGCGTCAGCGAGCAGGACGCTGCCGAAAAGCAGGCCGATTACAAACTAAAGGCCGCGCTGGTCGCTTCGGCCAGGGCGGAAGTGCGCCGACTGGAGCAAATACAGGCGTTTTCAAAAGTGACAGCACCATTTTCAGGCATCATCACCATCCGTAATGTGGATTTCGGAGACCTTATTGTCGCGGCATCCGGTAAGGAGCTGTTCCATCTGGCGCAAATTCAGAAGCTCCGGGTTTTCGTGCAGACGCCGGAGACGATGGCCCGCGGCGTCCGCATCGGTCAATCCGCAGAGCTGAGCCTTCCGGATCTGCCCGGTCGCCGATTCAAGGCGGCTGTCATTCGCACCGCGGGCGTTGTGGCCGCAGACTCCCGAACCCTGCTGGTGGAACTGGCGGTGGACAATCCGAAGGGCGAAATCCTTGCCGGCGGTTATGCACAGGTGCGCTTCACCGATGCTAAGGCGCCGGCGCTGCTGATGCTGCCGGCCAATACACTCCTGTTTCGCCCCGAAGGTCCTCAGATCGGTATCGTGCAATCCGGCGGGAAGGTCATTCTGCGCCAGGTGCAACTGGGTCGTGATTTCGGGCAAACTGTCGAAATCGTCAGCGGTGTGACTCCCAAAGATCGCGTCATTATCAATCCGTCCGATTCCCTGACATCGGGTACGACGGTTGTTGTTGCAGAATCGGCTTCGACAGGAAAGAAACCATGACGTCATCCAGACTTTTTTCCACTGAAATGGCGCAGCGTATTTTGCCGGTCTTGATATGTGTCATGATGTCCGGCTGCGCGGCGGTTGGTCCCGATTATCAGCGCCCTGAAACCGCTGCTGTTCCCAAAGCGTATGCAGGAACGGGGAAAGACTGGAAGATTGCGGTTCCTCAGGCGAATATTCCCAAAGGCAGGTGGTGGGAGGTATTCGGGGACCCGGTACTGAATCAACTGGAAGCAGATGCTGCCGACGGCAATCAGGATCTGAAGGCCGCATTTGCCCGTTTCACGCAGGCCCGGGCAACGGCGGATGTGGCGCGATCTTCACTTTTCCCTCGATTGGGTGTTTCCGTGCAACCGGTGGATCAGCGGGATTCAAAACACCGTCCGGTCGGCGGTAAACCGGACCAGACCTATGATACGCTGACCGTACCCTTTGATTTCAGCTATGAGTTTGATCTCTGGGGACGGGTGCGCCGGATGGTTGAATCGGCCAGTGCCCAGACACAGGCCAGCGCGGATGATGTCGAATCCGTAAAACTGGCCATCCAGGCCGAGATTGCCGCTGATTATCTGACACTGCGCGCTCTGGATGC
>DAIEFO010000219.1 GCA_027325475.1 Desulfobacteraceae bacterium
CTTGCAGATTTTTAATAATATAACTAACACAACAAATCTTAAAATTATCCCATCTTTTTTGCAGGCACATCAATTTTCACATTATCTTCTACAACTTTAGGCCCCACCTTCTTAAACAAACCCATATTATTCATTTTTTGTAATTTAATCAAAGATGGCTTCGTAAAAAATGGAAGTTTCAAAACATCGTGACATGCTTTTCGCCTGGATGTGGATAGCCGGATTCACTCTTTTCAGGCTGTGGTATTCCGGCAGATTTCTGCTGGTTGCCGATGAAACCAATTATTGGCAATGGGGACGGTATCTGGATTGGGGCTATTATGATCAGGCCCCGTTGATCGGATGGGCTATACGGCTTTGTACCTGGTTGCTGGGTGAAACGGAGATGGCCGTCCGTTTGCCGTCGGTGTTGGCGATCGGTGTGGCATCCGCTTATCTGGTGTTGATCGCCAATCGGTGGATAGGGTCTCGTGCAGCATTGTCCACGGCTGTTTTGACTCAGGCTATTCTCGAATTCAATGTCGGTGGCATTCTGGCGACACCGGACGGTCTTCAGGCTGCGGCTTGGGCCGGTGCTGCCTATCATGTGGCAAGAGCTTATGAGGATGATACCTGGTCTCAGTGGATGTGGGGCGGCATCTGGTTTGGCATCGGAATGCTCAGCAAATTTACAATGGTGGTTTTTCTGCCAGGCGCTTTTATGTATGGGATGTTATCTCATATACACAGAAGGCGGCTTTCAGGGTTAAAGCCTTATATCGGCGTGATGACAGGGCTTGTGATGTTTTTCCCTGTTATTCTCTGGAATGCACGTCATCACTGGGATTCGGCGAGGCATGTTGCGTTTATCGGTGGCGCGAATCAGGGACTATCTCTTCACATCAAGTTTATAGGCGATTTTGTGGCGTCTCAGGCGGCGCTGCTTTCTCCGCTGGTGTTTATTTTAGCGGTATGGGCATGGATACGGGTCATCCGTAAAGATTTTCCTGAAGGTGTCTGGATATATTCATATCTGCTCTGGACATCCCTTCCGATGATTATCGGTTTTATTCTCCTCAGTTTCCATACCCGTGTATATGGTAACTGGCCTGGGGCCGGGTATTTGACGGTTTCTGTGCTGACGGCGGCGTATTTCGGAGGACAGTACCGCGGGGCAGGAGACAAGAAGATGGAACGCAGGCTCTGGAACTGGGGAATCGGAATTGCCTATGCCATGACAGCCGTGGTGCTGTTACATGCCGTTTATCCGATACTACCGGTTCCTGTGGATATGGATCGTGCGGCCGCAGAAATTGATGGATGGGATATTCTGGGAAAAGAAGTCGGAAAATCGGCAGCTCAAATGCCGGACCCCGGTCACACTTTTATTTTTGGCCTCGATTATCAGATGGCCAGTGAGCTGGCATTTTACACGCCGGGACAGCCCAGGACGGTTTCAGTCAATCGCTGGGAACGTCCGAATGTTTATGATTTCTGGTGGAAAGACAAGGATATCCTCGGATGGAACGCCATTGGCGTGACCTACGATGCACAGAGTCATCTTTCACGCCTGACACAGATTTTTGACAGGGTGGATCCGCCGGAGAGTCTTCCCATATACCGAAAAAAATCGGATACTGTTCCGGTCAAGATCTTCTATATTTACCGGTGCTATGGTTTTAAAGGCGGACTGCGATGGATTCCACAGGATTCTTCGGATATCCGGGCAGTGTCTTCGAAGTAACCGGATGAACGATGGCTATGTTTTGAGGACGGTGGTTTGAAGCCATGTCAGAGGATCAGGCGGCAGGTTGGAAAGGAATGACGGAATTGTCACAGGCTTTCCCTGAAAGCACAAGACAATATCGTCAGGGATGTCAGACAGCAGGTCTGCCAGCTTTGCTGTGGGTATCCCAACCCCTTTTTTTAGAAATATGATGCCGAATTCTTTTAAGATATCATTGAACAGCTTGATAGTAACGCTGCCATTTTGATGATCTGTCTTCCGGATATGGGCATCAACACCTGAAATGTTTTTGCGCAGCACCGCATATACCCCGCTCCTGCGCAGGGTTGCGCCTGCCAGCCCGGGCATGGCGGCGGACAGGGCGATGATGTCACCATCACAAACCGGAACTGCCGCGATATCATCCATGGCCCGGCCATTTAAAAAGATTGTCTGGATACGTTGCTCCACATAATCTTCCGGAAAGTCCAGTTGTTGGCACAGCAACTCTTTCAGCGAGACTCCCACCCGTACTTCGAGAACAACCCCGTTCATCAGGAGAGGGTAGAATCGGGGCAGTTCTCGGTGGCCAATCGTAATTTGCAGTAACGGTGTCATTTTATCTGGAAAATCCGCCTTACCAGTTGAAAACCTGATCCAGCTCGTTATCACTGACGCCAAACGTAACCTGGTGGGGCGTCAGGACTTCCTTCTTGAAATAATCCGGCAGCCGGTCGTCTTTAGAACTAAAACCAGCGCGGGCATTGAAATCTCTTTCACGAGTGAGAATTGATTTGCCCAGAGCGATGATGTCATCAGCCGTGGTTTCCTGACCTGTGAATGCACCGATAATATCCACAAGCGCCTGAAACGTGTCGGGCTGATCCAGAATCGCAAATGCGACGAAAAGACACATGCCGCTGGCGTCAATCGCGGCTGTGGCGATTTGCAGATTTCGGGACAGTTCCACCTGACCTTCAGGCTTGAGCGCATTGACATTGCCACCTACCCCAAGGACATTGGCGGTGACCGCATATCCGGCGGTATGATCGGCGCCCATGGGGGTTGTGGCGTACGTGACACCGATTCCTTGAACGGCGCGGGGATCGTACGCCGGCATGGATTGATTCTTGACGACCGGCACCCGTTCCACCCCGAAAACCTTTCCGGTTACTCCAGCGCCGTTGCCCAGAATCCGGCCCAGATAAGTGCCTTTACCGACTTCCTGGAGCAGGCTGATGGCAGCAGCGGCGTCTCCGAATCTGGCAATGCCGCCTTCCATCGCCACGGCAATGGTGGCGCCCATTTCAATCGTATCCAACCCGAAATCATCATCCATACGATCCATTTGGGCGATGGCATCCAGATCGTCAATGCCGCAGTTGCCGCCATGTGCCCAGACCGTTTCGTATTCAGGTTGTTTGGTCAAAAAGCGTCCATTTTTATCATAAAAAGTTCCGGAGCAGCGAATGACGCAGCCGCGGTGACATCCGTGTGTGGCCGCGCCTTCTCCTCCCCGGCTGTTTTCAAGCGCTGCCTGTGTTTCGCCGCTGATTTTGGCAGCGCCCGCAAATTGCCCGTATCGGAAATTCATCGTCGGATACCCGCCGGCCTCGTTAAGTACATTGGTCAGTATATTGGTGCCATATGCTGGCAGTCCTTGACCGGTTACCGGATGCTTGCGCAGACCTTCAACAAACACTTTGTTGGCGGCCTTGAATTTTTCCGGATTTTGAGGTTGGCGCATTGACATGCCGGTATCATCCAGCACGATCACCTTAACGCCCTTGGAGCCCATTACAGCGCCGACGCCACCTCTTCCGGCATGGCGGGTAGGCCGAAGCTCCATATCGGTAAATGCAATGGAGGCTGCCGCCATCTTCATTTCACCGGCAGGGCCGATGGAAATACAGGCAATGTTATCACCGTATTCAGCTTTCATTTTATCAATCAGATCGTAGTTGCCAAGCATTCTCAGGCTGTTGTCAACGGAAATTTTGACGCCGTCCTTGTTGATAAAAATTTTATAAAGGGAATCATCTGCGGGTTTTCCCTCCAGGACAATTGCAGCGTATCCCAGCCTGGCCAGTACCTGGGAAGGCTGGCCGCCGGAATTGGCTTCCTTGATGCCACCCGTCAGCGGACTTTTACATCCAACAGAAATGCGGCCGGACATGGCCGCTGGCGATCCGCTCAACATCCCCGGTGCAATCACCAGTTTGTTGTCTTCACTCAGTGGATGGCAGGTGGCAGGTACTTCATCCGCGATGACCGTGGATGTCATGGCCCTTCCTCCCAGACCGGCATAAGTATCTGCCGGTTTGATGGTTATTTCGGGCCCGCCTTTGGCGCTCATATTAATGCGTAGTATGTTGTCCATTTGGTACTCCCTCCCTTTGGGTTTGTGCCTCCTGACGATCGGTTCATGCGTTCATCGTCAACACCTGTACGGCGCATACGCTGCCTGTACTGTTAGCATTAGCATA
>DAIEFO010000021.1:0-12807 GCA_027325475.1 Desulfobacteraceae bacterium
TCGTTCCAAAGCGCTTTTACACCGTTGCGCGAACCTGAAAATCACGATGATATTTGACGGGCTTGCCAGTAAATCCGGCGTTCTGGCCGCCATCAACGCCCAAGCCGGGATCAGCGCGAATGAAATTGCCTATATCGGTGATGACCTGATGGATATATCACTGATGCAGAAAGTCGGAGTGTCCATCGCTGTTGCGGACGCCCATCCTCTCGTCATATCCGCCGCTCACATGGTCAGCAGTTTCCCCGGAGGCAAGGGTGCTGTCCGGGAAGTTTGCGAAATGATTCTCAAAGCCAGGGGTTTGTGGGACGATATACTCCTGAAAGTGGTATAAACACAGGCGGCGCCACCCGATGTCATTCAGCAAAATCAAGATCATCCTGATAGTCCTTTGTCTGGTTATCATCGTCACGGTGGCGGGTATTTTCATCAAAAACAGGCTGTTTGGGCAGGATCCGCAAAAACTGATTGCCTCTATTCAACGAAACGTTGCGCTGTCGATCGGAGACGTTCATCAGGTGTCCACCCGCAACGGTGTCAAGGAGTGGGTTCTGGATGCCAAGTCCGCCCACGTTGTTGACGAAAGCAAGCAATTGATGTTAGAAGATGTCCGGGTCGTGTATTTTTTAAACGATGGCAGGGAAATTCATTTAACCGCCGGCAAAGGGATTCTGAAAACGGAAACCAACGATATCGATGTCACCGATCATGTGGTCATTTCTTATGAGAATTATACGCTTAAAACCGAACATATCACATACAGTCACAGCCAGCGGGTTCTTACATCACCTGCGCCGGTACGTATCGCCGGAACAACGATGGATTTGACAGCGGATTCCATGAAATATGATTTGTCCACCAACCAGACGCAGTTTGGAAAAAATGTCGAGGTATTGATGCGTGAACGATCTCTGTAATACACGACATAATTATGCAGGCCATTGTCGCAGGCAATACCTGAAGATCGCTTTAATGCTGTTTGCTGTGATCACGGTCCGTGTCGGACTGGCATATGCTGTTGAAAACGGCAAAGATGCGGATATGATTCGGATCAAGGCTGACAATCTTGTGGCATACAATGATGCCAACTATGCGGAGTTTGCCGGAAATGTCAGCGCAACTCAAGGCACTACATTGATCACTTCCGACAAACTCAGAATATATTACAACGCCCAGACAAAAGCCCTTGCCGCCACCGGCGCCAATAATACCGCACCTAAAAATGCTGCGTCTCCAAACGCCGGTGAGGAATCCATCAAAAAGGTCGTGGCATCTGGCAACGTGGTCATCCATTTTGAAGACCGGATCGCTTATACACAGCAGGCGGAATACGATCCGAAGTCCAAAACAATCGTTATGACAGGGCCCGATTCCAAGGTTACCAGCGGCAATAATTATATTGTCGGAGAGAAAATCACGCTGTTTGCCAAAGACAATAAGGTGCTGGTGGAACGCAGTAAAGCTAAACAGGTCGAGGCTGTTTTTTATTCCGGCCAGATAGAGAAAACCCCCTGATCGCTGACATTGTGAAGCATTCATGACGAATCTGTCGCTAAGGCATCTGATAAAGTCGTTCGATGGGAAACGGGTGGTCAACGATGTCAGCATGGATATCACCAACCATCAGATTGTAGGGCTTCTCGGCCCAAACGGCGCCGGTAAAACCACGACCTTCTACATGGCTGTTGGCATGCTGAATCCGGATTCCGGGCAGATTTTCCTGGGAGACGAAGATGTCACCTCCTTTCCGATTCATGTTCGGGCGCGCAAGGGGATTGGATATCTGCCGCAGGAGACTTCCATATTCCGGAAACTGACGGTGCTGGAGAATCTCATGGCGGTTCTGGAATACCAGCCGATTTCCCGCTCCGAGCAGATGGACAGGGCTGAAAATCTTTTGGAAGAACTGGGTATTCTGCATCTGGCCCAGAGAAAAGCCTCCGTGCTTTCCGGCGGTGAAAAACGCAGACTGGAAATTTCCAGGGCGCTTTCCACGAATCCGTCTTTCATTCTTTTAGATGAGCCGTTCGCCGGCATTGATCCGCTGGCGGTTATCGATATCAAGAACATTGTCGAACATCTAAAAGAAAGGGGCATCGGTATCCTGATATCGGATCACAACGTCCGGGAGACGCTCGGAGCTTGCGACACGGCGTTTATTCTGAGCGGCGGAGAGATTATTGAAACTGGAACCCCGCAGCAGATTGCATCCAGTGAGATTTGCCGGCGGATTTATCTGGGCAATGAATTCACACTTTGATCCTTTTTCCCGAAGCCGTCAAATCGGACGGCGGTTTGTTTTTTTATCCATAACATTGAATATATACTGAAATGGCACTCGAACTACGTCAACAATTGAAGTTGTCCCAGCAACTGATCATGACTCCCCAGTTGCAACTGGCGATCAGACTTCTACAGTTGTCGAGACTGGAGCTGATGGACACCATCCATCAGGAATTACAGGAAAATCCGGCGCTCGAAGAGATTCAGGACGCTTCCAGCACCGATTCTTCGGAAGAAGAAACAGCCGCTCCTGTGGAACTTCCGAATATGCTCTCCGGGGATGTGCCGGACGCCAAAACAGTGGACGATACGGACTGGGGAAGTCTGATCAATGAGTACAGTTCTTCCGGAAGGGTGAGTTCTGAAAGTGAAAGAAAAGAGGGGCCCAACTACGAAGCGTTCATTTCCCAGAAAGAGTCTCTTCAAGAACATCTCCTGTGGCAATTGCGGATGGCTTTCCCCGATGAACAAACGCAGCAGATTGCAACGCTGATTATCGGAAACCTGAATACGGATGGCTACCTGGATATCAGTGTCGATGAATTGATGGTGTTATCCGGAGCTTCCTATGAAAAAGTCACGGAAACACTTCATCTCTTGCAAACGTTCGATCCAATTGGCATATGCTCTCGTAATTTAAAGGAATGTTTGATGATTCAGGCTCTCAGCCTGAACCTGGAAAATACCCCTGTCGTTCACATCATTCTCGATCATTTGCACCATCTGGAGCGAAAAAATTATAAAGCCATCAGCAGTGCCCTCAAAATTTCCATACCAGATGTTATTACCGCCGTGGAAGTCATCAGGGGGCTGGAACCCCGTCCGGGGCGGCTGTTCAATTCGGAATCCCCCCAGTACATCACTCCGGATATCTATGTGTATAAAGTGGATAATGATTTTGTTGTCGTATTAAATGACGATGGAATGCCGAAACTTCGGGTGAATTCATTCTACAAGGATGCGATTCAGCACAAAAAGAATATATCCGAACAAACCCGGGACTATGTTCAAGAAAAAATGAAATCCGCTACGTGGCTGATTCGCAGTATCCATCAGCGCCAGAAAACCATTTACAAGGTGGTGGAAAGTATATTGCGGTATCAGCGGGAGTTTTTTGAAAAAGGCATTTCACATCTCAAACCCATGGTGCTTCGGGATATCGCCGAAGATATTGGTATGCATGAATCCACCATCAGCCGTGTTACTACCAATAAATACGTCCATACCCCCCAGGGCATTTTTGAATTGAAATTTTTCTTCAACAGTTCTATTAACCGGATGAGCGGCGACACCATCGCTTCCGCCAGCGTTATCAACCAGATCAAACAGATTATCGCCTCGGAAGATCCCCAAAAACCATACAGTGATAAACAGCTATCCCAAATGCTGGAAGCAGGCAATGTTAAAGTCGCTCGTAGAACAGTCGCAAAATACCGGGAAATGCTTAAGATTTTACCCTCCAGCAGACGCAGGGAATATGTGTATCCCGGCCCTGCAGATTCCCAAACGGACAACCAGAATTGCAAACAGGAATAAAGGAGATTTTTTCGATGCAAACATCTGTAACATTTAAAAATATTGATCCATCAGACAATCTGGCAGATTATGTGAGCCACAAACTGGACAAATTTGATAAGTTTCTGGATAATCCTGCTGAAGCCAATGTGGTGCTGTCAGTAGAAAAATTCAGGCATATTGCTGAAATCAATATTACCGGAGACAGGCTGAATATTTACGGCAAGGAAGAGACCGCAGATATGTATTCGGCGATAGACATGGTTCTCGACAAACTTGAAAAACAACTCAAGAAAAACAAGGATAAAATCAAGGAAAAGCGAAGCAGCGCCAAAAGCAGGATGAAAGAATCCATGCAGGAATCTTCCATGTCCGCCGATATCGAGAACCAAGGGCAAGTCATGGTGGAGCCTATCGACTACAAACCAATGGATGTCGAGGAGGCGATTTTGCAGATGGATTTGCTCGAAAACCAGTTTTTTGTCTTTACAAACGCCCGGACGGAACGCGTCAACGTGTTATATCGGCGTAAAGACGGCAATCTCGGGCTGATTCAGCCAAGTAACTGACTTTCTGCAAGCAGAAGATATAAGGGGTGCAGCCTGTGGCTGTAGTACTTCAGCCGTTTCGTAACAGTCGGTAAAATCCGGATATATGAAAATTCTTAAAGCATTACATAAGGATGCCATTCTCACCGACCTGACGTCGCAGGACAAAGATGGAATTATCAGGGAGCTGGCGGCGCCGGTAGCCCGCATTGCCGGAGTGGATTTTCAGGAGCTGGTCGGGGTTCTGATGGAGCGTGAGCGGTTGGGAAGTACAGGCATTGGCATGGGCATCGCCATTCCTCACGGAAAAATCAACGGCATCGATTCACTGGTCATGGGGCTTGGTATCCACAGGAAAGGAGTGGATTTCGATACACTGGACGGGCGTCCCGCGCGCCTGTTTTTTCTGCTGGTTACCCCAGAAAACTTTTCTGGGCTTCATCTCCAGGCGCTTGCCAGAATAGCCAGGATGCTTAAGAACGAACTGTTCAAAAACAAGCTGCTGCAGGCTCGAACCCCTGACGATGTCATCGCTATTATTCAGCCGGAAGACGAAGAATTCTGACATCCGTGAAAACCCATAATATTATTATCATCACCGGATATTCCGGTTCGGGCAAAAGTACGGCCATTACGGCACTTGAAGACGCAGGATTTTACTGTGTTGACAACATGCCGGTCGCGCTTCTGCCCAAATTCCTGGAACTGCCGATTGAACATGATTTCAAAACCGCCGGGCTGGCGTTTGTCATGGATATCCGCGAAAAGGGATTTCTGGGCAGCCACGTCAGTGTATTCGATTCGCTGAGGGCCGAGGGATATCCATTTAAGATTCTGTTTTTGGAAGCCGATGAAGATATTCTGATCCGCCGTTACAGTCAGACCCGGAGACAACACCCACTGTCTCACGGGAAAAATCTGACGGACAGCATTCGGGCGGAAAAAGCGCAACTGAAAGATCTCCGGAAGGCTGCCGACCAGATCATTAACACGTCCCAGAGCAATGTTCATGAACTCAAATCCATGATTCAGGATATTGCTCTGAAATGTGGAATCCCATCTTCCATACATATCTCCATTTTATCGTTTGGTTTTAAATTCGGTATTCCCAAGGACGCCGATATTGTCATGGATGTGCGCTTCATGGCCAACCCGTATTATGTGCCTGAGCTGAGAAATCTGGACGGAACATCCAGTCATGTAAGGGCCTTCGTGTTGAACAGTAACGAATGCAAGGAATTCATGAAACGGTATCTGGAGCTTCTGACATATTTGCTGCCGCTTTACGAAAAAGAAGGCAAGGCATACCTGACTTTGGCTGTAGGGTGTACAGGCGGTATGCACAGATCAGTCGCTGTTGCTGAAGCCGTCTTCGAATATCTGAAGCAGCAGTATTCATCCAAGCATATAGAACTTCATCACAGGGACATTCTCTTAAATTCTTGATTTTTTGTCATTCGTTTTACCATGTCCATGATATACAGGAGTCTTCATGATCGGTATAGTTATTGTGACCCATAGTCGTCTGGGTGATGCGTTAATCGAGGCTGCCGAGTTTATTACCGGCAGCAGGCCGGATCGGTTAGAGTCTATTTCCATCGATATCAAACAGGAGGCTGAAAAACTCCGCGCCAAAATTGCGGATGGCATCAAAAAAGTGGATCAGAAAGAAGGTGTGCTGATTCTGACAGACATGTTTGGGGGAACTCCCTCCAACCTGAGCTATTCGTTTCTGGAAGAAGGCCGTGTCGAAGTACTTTCGGGTGTGAATCTGCCGATTCTCATACGGGCTATTCACTTGAGAAAGGACACGGAACTCAATAAATTAGCGGTTGCTCTGGAAACTTCCGGCAAGAAAAGTATTTCGCTGGCAAGCGGTATATTGAAAGGCAATAAACGGGCGGACTGATCGGTCTGCATCGTGACGCGATAGCTCTCAACGCTACAAAATGGCACGGAGTGCCGTTGAGGGCCGGCCTTGAGCGGTTTACGAAAGCACCAATTCAAAATCAAAGAGGAGACACAGAGAATGGGTATCAAATTGGGAATTAATGGTTTCGGGCGTATTGGAAGACTGGTTTTCAGAGCTGCCATGAAGCGTCAGGATGTTGAAGTGGTTGCCATCAACGATCTGACCGATGCCGCCACCATGGCGCATTTACTGACCTACGACTCGGTTCATGGCAAACTGGCCAATAATATCACCGGCAAGGAAGGCGCCATTCATGTGGACGGAAAAGCGGTCGCGGTTACCAGCATCAAGGATCCTGCCCAGCTTAAATGGAAAGAACTGGGGGTGGATATCGTCGCCGAATGCACCGGCCTTTTCAGGGATAAGGAAAGCGCCTCCAAGCATCTGGCGGCAGGCGCCAAAAAGGTCATTATTTCCGCGCCCGCCAAAAATCCCGATATCACCATTGTCATGGGCGTCAATAACAATACCTATGATCCCAGACAGCATCATATCATCTCCAACGCCTCTTGCACCACCAACTGCCTGGCGCCGCTGGCCAAGGTACTCCTTGAAAATTTTGGTATCCGCTGTGGTCTGATGACGACAGTGCATTCCTATACGGGTGATCAGCGGTTGCTGGACTTTCCTCACAAAGATCTGAGACGGGCCAGAGCTGCCGCCCTGTCAATGATTCCGACAACCACCGGCGCTGCCAAAGCCGTTGCGCTGGTGCTTCCAGAACTGGCGGGCAAGCTGAATGGTCTGGCCATCCGGGTGCCGACTCCCAATGTCTCCATCGTGGATTTTGTCGCCACCATCGAAAAATCCGGAGTAACGGTTGCAGACGTCAATGATGCCCTGAAAGAAGCTTCGCAGGGCACCCTCTCCGGTATCCTTTCCTATTGCGATCTGCCGCTGGTATCTTCGGATTTCAATGGTTCGGCGTATTCTTCAATAGTGGATGCTGACTCCACGTTCGTAGTTCAGGATATGGTCAAGGTCATGTCCTGGTATGACAATGAAACCGGCTATTCCACACGGATGGTGGATCTGGCGGCCATGATAGGAGAGCGACTCTGATGAATCTTATGCTTCGCAGGCCGCTGATTGCCGGAAACTGGAAAATGTACAAGACCGTGAGTGAGGCTGTGAACACCGCTCGAGAGCTGGTGGGATATGCTGCATCTGCATCGGTCGATATTATGATTGCCCCCCCGTTTACAGCGCTGGCGTCCGTTGCAGAAATTGTCAGCGGAACACCTGTAGCGCTGGGAGCACAGAATTTGCATTGGAAAGACGAAGGCGCTTACACCGGTGAAATATCGCCGGTGATGCTGACCGACGCCGGATGTCAATATGTTATTATCGGACATTCTGAACGCCGCCAGTTTTTCGGTGAAACCGACGATACGGTTAACGCCAAAATCCGGGCGGCGCTCGCGCATAAACTGATTCCGGTCTTTTGTGTGGGAGAAACCGAAACGCAGCGGGAGTCCCGTGAAACATTTTCCGTTCTTGACAAACAGATGTTAAAAGGGTTAGAAGGCGTTCCGTTTGATTCGGAGTCCCGTCTGGTCGTTGCCTATGAGCCCGTCTGGGCCATTGGTACCGGTAAAACGGCGACAACGGATCAGATTCAAGAAGTGCATGCATTTTTGAGATCGCTGATTGACAAGTGTCTGGATAATCCGCTTGCCAAATCGGTACGGATATTGTATGGTGGCAGCGTCAAACCTGAGAATGCATCGGAGATTATGAACATGCCCGATGTCGATGGGGCATTGGTTGGCGGCGCCAGTCTTTCAGCAGCGACGTTCGATCGTATTATTCATTTCTAACCAAACGATAGCGGTATTCTATGTCTGTTTTATTGATTATTGTTCATGTTATTGTCTGTATAGCGCTTATCATGATCGTGTTGCTTCAAACCGGCAAAGGCGCCGATATGGGGGCAGCGTTCGGAGGCGGATCCAGTCAAACACTTTTTGGCAACACCGGGGCATCGACGTTTTTGAGCAAAGCGACCACTGTTGCAGCGGTTGTTTTCATGATTACGTCCCTGACGCTGGCTTATTTGTCCACGAATACTTCCGGCAAATCCATCATGACGCATGTGCAGTCTCCGACAGCGCCTGTCACGGCGGCGCCGGCGTCCGAGTCCACAGGGGCCGGCAATGCGTCTCAGACTTCGCCTGCGGCTGCCGCACCGTCGTCGCAAGCAGCACCTTCCACAGGTGGTGCAAATACCGGGACAAAATAAAGCTTTTCAGTACGCGTTTGCAAGCCGAAGTGGTGGAATTGGTAGACACACTATCTTGAGGGGGTAGCGGGTTACA
This sequence comes from Desulfobacteraceae bacterium, assembly GCA_027325475.1. Lineage (GTDB taxonomy): Bacteria > Desulfobacterota > Desulfobacteria > Desulfobacterales > Desulfatirhabdiaceae > RAAP-1. The sequence continues at coordinate 8,637 of DAIEFO010000021.1, forward strand.
CCCGTGCCGGTTCAAATCCGGCCTTCGGCACCACATCTCAAAGCCCTGGCAGAATATCTGAATTTTTTGTCAGGGCTTTTTGGCAGTATCCAGCCGAACTTCAATCTGCATCCCATCAGACGGTTTCCGGAAAAATTTTCATCATCACAGCCATATTCTTTTAACGAGGATTTATAATGTGGTTCTGAATACCATTTTCTTCAGGAAACAGCCCACCATTTTGTTATCCTTTCTATTGAGAATATTCCTGTTCCTTTCAATTCCTTTTCCTGCTTCAGGGAATACCGCAGTTCAATCTGTCCGCATTGTCATGGACAACAATTATCCTCCATATGTTTTTATGGATGCCACCGGGCGTCTTCGGGGTCTCCTGATAGATCAGTGGACACTCTGGGAAAAGAAAACAGGCATTCATACGAATATTGTCGGGATGGATTGGGACAAAGCGTTGGGGCAGATGGAAACTGGACATTTCGATGTGATCGATACCATTTTCGAAAATGACCAGCGCAAGCAAATCTACGATTTCTCGAAACCCTATGCCCGTATCGATGTTCAGATATTCTTTCAGAAAGATATCTCCGGAATCACAGATGCCGCGTCAATCCGGGGTTTCCTGGTGGCAGTAAAAAGCGGAGATGCCTGTATTGATTATCTTATCAGAAATGGAGTTAACCGCCTGGTGCATTACAGCAGCTATGAAAGTATTGTGGATGCCGCCAAAACCGGTGCTGTCACCGTGTTCGTCATGGATCATCCGCCAGCCATGTACTACCTGTTTAAACTGGGTATTCAGGATCGATTTCGCTTTACTCAGCCGCTTTACAGTGGGGAATTTCATCGGGCAGTTCTGAAAAATCGCAGTGATCTTCTGCCAATCATTGAAAACGGCTTTTCGATGATTTCCGAAAGAGAGCTGAACGATATCGACCGAAAGTGGTTTGGGAATCCGGCTGGTGGGGTCTATCTGCGATACCTTGAAATTTCTGTTGCAACCATTATTATGGCAGGTCTATTCCTGCTGGTGTGGAATTGGATACTGCGACGTTCAGTGCATAAAAAGACCAGCGAGTTGAAAAAAATAGCGGAGTTAAGCTCAAAACGGGCAGAGGCCCTTCAGGCTAATGAGGAGAAATACCGTTTGGTGGTGGAAAATGCCAATGGTGGTATTTTGATCATTAATAGCGGTATGATTTGCTTCGTTAACTGCAGGTTAAAGACTTTGACAGGATATACCGATGAAGACCTGATCGGCAAACCTTTTTTGTCATTTCTGCATCCGGATGATCAGAAAATGGTGGAGATACGTCATGCCCAGCGTTTTGAAGGCCAGAACCCCTTGCAAACCTATCCCATCAGGGTATTGATCCCAGATAACGACATACTATGGGTCGAGGTCAGTGCAGCTTTGATCACCTGGGAAAACAAGCCGAGTGTACTGGCGTTTCTTCGCGATATCACCCTGCAAAAAATCTTGGAGGTTCAGCTTCTCGAGTCTCAGAAAATGGAAACCCTCGGAATGCTTGCTGGCGGCGTGTTTCACGATTTCAACAATCTGTTGATGAGTATTCAGGGATATACATCGCTTATTCTGATGGATACCGACAAAAATCATCCCCATTATGAAAAGTTAAAGCACATCGAAAAGCAGACGCTGAATGCGGGCAACCTTATCCGTCAGTTATTGAGGTTTGCACGTGATGGGAAAGATCAGTTGGAACCGGTTTATTTGAATGATTTGATTTTGAACTGTTCCGAAATGTTTGGCCGGTGTAAGAAAGGAATTACCTTCCATTACAATCTGGCCAATGATCTTTGTCTCGTTGAAGCACATAAGGGGCAAATCGAACAGGCGCTGGTGGATATCCTGCTGATGGCATGCCAAGCCATGCCATCAGTGGGTAACGTTTTCATAGAAACCAGAAATATGTACGTAGAACCGGCGCTGGCGGCCGCTTGTCACATAGCGTCCGGCGCATATGCTGTCGTTACGGTGACGGATTCGGGCGCTGGCATGGATGGAAATATCTGTCAGCGTGTGTTGGAGCCTTTTTTCAGCACCAAAGGCATGGGCCAGGCTGTTGGCCTCAGGTCTGCATCCGCTTATGGTATCATCCATAACCATGAGGGCGCTATCACCGTTTCCAGCAAACCCGGGAAAGGCGCATGCTTTACGTTCTACCTGCCGGAGTTAAAAAATGATCTTCGGCAATCTGTCTGAACTTAATGATCAATCGTTTAAAAAGCTTTTTATCACTTTTCCATCTTTGGTGATGAAATGTCGGGTTGATGGAAGCATGGGGTTGCTTTCAAATTTTTTATAGACATAATCCTGCTGACCATCTTTTATATCTATTATTTTCGCAGGCTGACCATATTTTTCAGTTAATTGCTGAACACTCATCGGATGATCTTGAAAATATGCTTCACTCCAGCAGTTCATAAAAGATCCGCTCCCAGCCAGAGCAGTGCCGACACCACCCAATATCAACATTGCTGATACCATACATGCAACAATCAGTTTCTTTTTCACGTTGAATCTCCTTTAAATTTTTTGAGAGGTTAATAACGTTTGTACGTATATATCTAAGCAATGAACATGCCGTGACATTTGTTATGAATTATTATATTAAATTCAGATTGTTATTGGTTTTGTCATCTTAATGAATCAAACGGTTCATTTCATATTGAATGATTTTATTTCAAATTGTAATATATGGATTTTCAAAGAGTCGATTTTCGGACGACTTCGTAAAACGTTCGAAGGCAAGGCGCGCAAAGCCTGAGGCGTGAGGCGTACTTTTGGGTGCGCCGCAACGACGAAGGATGCAGCGCAACGCAGCATGCGGAATTTTTACGAATCCGCCTTTTTTGATAAACTCAGGAGAAATATTGTGCGTGCCTGTGATCTGGAAAGATTGGAACTACTCGGTATCGATCGCTCCAGGGGACTCCCTCTGTTCGGCGATTACCGGATGGTAATGTTTGGAATGCCGTCTCTGGCGCGGCTCCAAAAGGATTTAATTCAAAGCCTGGGGATGGAAAAGGCATCCGTCATATTGGCCCGTTTTGGTTACGATTCAGGGCTTGGAATTGCGACAGCTATTTCTGAATTATATGATTTCGATTCACCGGAAGAATGGCTGAAATCAGGGGCTGTACTGCGAACCATGGCAGGTCTGGCAAAGGAAGAGATACAGGAAGTCAAGATCGATACGGAACAAAAAACCTTTCATATGACCGGGCGATGGATGGATTCTTTTGAATCGGTCAATTGGCTTACTCAATTTAAACCGTATGAGGCGCCGGTGTGTGTGACACTGGCCGCACTCTCAAGCGGGTTTGCAAGCGCTGTTTTGGGCAGTGAAGTTCTGGTGAAGGAAACATGCTGCCGGGCTCAAGGGCATGAGTACTGTCAATTCGAGGGTCGTCCCATCGCCGAGTGGGGGATAACACCCGATGATTTATATCAGAAATTTGAATTACAATCTCTGGAAGCAGAACTGTCCAAACTTAAAACAGCTCTTTGCCAGGCTCGCGAGGATTTGCGGCAACAACACGTTGAAATCAGCCAGTTGCGGATTTTAGCCCATCAGTCAGAAAATGACGGCGATATCGTTTTCAGAAGTCCCAGTATGGCAAAAGTCTTGACTCTCGCCAGAAAAGTAGCGCCAACTAAATCCAGCGTCCTGATTTACGGGGAAAGCGGCGTCGGCAAGGAAGTCCTTGCCAGGTTTATTCACCAGCACTCAACCCATGCGGATATGCCGTTTATGGCCATTAACTGTGCCGCGTTACCACCAAATTTGCTGGAATCGGAACTATTTGGACATGTCAAAGGGGCTTTTACCGGAGCTGACAGCAATAAAAAGGGGCTGTTTGTGGAAGCCGGAGAAGGAACGCTGTTTCTGGATGAAGTGGGAGAAATATCACCGGAGCTGCAAGCCAAACTGTTGCGCGCCCTTCAGGAAAAAGAAGTCCGGCCGGTAGGTGGTGCAAAGGTTGTCAAAGTTCGGGCCAGAATTATTTCCGCCACCAACCAGGATTTAAAGACATTGATCTTACTGAACCGATTTCGTGAGGATTTGTATTACCGTCTGTCGGTTTTTCCGCTGTACATCAGTCCTCTGCGGGAAAGACGACAGGATATTCTTATATTGGCCAGATATTT